>DASXNG010000223.1:0-2741 GCA_036495225.1 Galbitalea sp. | reverse complement strand
GGGACCGCTCGAGGCGGCATCGGCATACCTCATGAAGTCACCGCCCGTGCAGCATCCGGAGCCCGTCGCGCGGGAATTGCTCGAGCAGTTCATCGCGGACAGCCACCTCTGAGGAGCGGTGGCGGGAGATAGTGTCCGATGGCGGGAGTAACAACTCCATCCGTCGGTCACATTCTCCCGCCGGCGGGAGTACTTACTCCCGCCAACGGGTCAGCGGGATGCCCACCACTCGCGCAGCCGTCGCTCAGCCTCTTCCGCACCAAGTGGCCCCTCGTCGAGCCGCAGGTCGAGCAAGAAGCGGTATGCCTCGCCCACCTCGCGGCTCGGTTTCAGCTCGAGGATGCGCATGACGTCTTCGCCATCCAGGTCGGGACGCACGGCCGCGAGTCCCTCGGCCTCGGCGATCTCCGCGATGCGCTGCTCGAGATCGTCGTAGGCGAATCCGAGCTGGTCCGCCTTGCGACGGTTGCGCGTCGTGACATCCGCGCGCGTCAGGATGTGCAGGCGTTCGAGCAACGGCCCGGCGTCGCGCACGTATCGGCGAACTGCAGAATCTGTCCACGCGCCCTCGGAATATCCGAAGAACCGCAGGTGCAGTTCGATGAGGCGTGCAACCTGGGTCACCGTCTCCTTGTCGAAGCGCAACGCCGTGAGACGCTTCGCTGCCAGCTTCGAGCCGACGACATCGTGATGGTGAAAACTGACAGCGCCGCCGGCTTCGACGCGTTTGGTCGCCGGCTTGCCGATGTCGTGCAGGATGGCGGCTAGGCGCAACACGAGGTCCGGGTGGTGACCACGTGACTTCTCGTATCCGATCGCCTGGTCGAGCACCGTAAGACTGTGTTCGTACACGTCCTTGTGATGTGCGTGCTCGTCGATCTCCAGTTTCAGGGCCGGGATCTCCGGAATGACAATTGCTGCGAGCCCGGTATCGACGAGCAACTGGATGCCCGCCCTCGGCGAATCGGACAACAACAGCTTCGACAACTCGGCACTAACCCGCTCGACGCTCACAATGGAGATGCGGGGAGCGAGTTCCGTCATAGCCGCAACTGTCTCGGGCGTCGGCGTGAAACCAAGTTGGCTCGTGAACCTCGCGGCACGCATCATCCGCAGCGGGTCGTCTCCGAATGAGACCTGCGGAGCGCCTGGCGTGCGCAGCCGGGCCGCGAGCAGATCGTCCATGCCACCGGACGGGTCGACGAGCACTCGGTCGGGCAGTCGCAGCGCCATCGCGTTGACCGAGAAATCGCGGCGAGTGAGATCTGCCTCGAGTGTGTCGCCAAATTCCACGATGGGCTTCCGGGTTTCGCCGTCGTAGGCGTCGGCGCGATAGGTCGTGATTTCGACCGGCTCGCCGAGAACCAGCGCGCCGATCGTGCCGAATTCGCGACCCATGTCCCATTGGGTTTCAGAGAGCGGTTTGACGATTCGAAGGATGTCGTCTGGTCGGGCATCCGTGGTGAAGTCGAGATCGTTGACCGGGCGGCCGAGAAAGGCATCGCGAACCGGACCACCCACGAGGGCTAGTTCGTGTCCGGCATCGGCGAAGGCGGTTGCCAGTCGGTCGACGACCGGCGACGCCGAGAGTGCGTCCAGTCGTGCGATTGCGGCTGCGACGCTGTCCATAGTGAATTAGCTTGCCACAGCCCAACTCACGACCATCGGGCGCCCAGACTCGTGCCAATAGACTTGGGCCCATGCTGGCCGATGGATTTCGCGGGGTCGGCCGGATGAAGCAGTTCGCAGCGTTCACAGCCTCCGCGCTCGCGGTCGCGACCATGGTGGCGCTCGCTGGACTTGCGGTGGCCCAGCCGGCGGTAGGTGCTGTCGCCTCAAGTTCACTCGTCGTGTCGGCGACCCCATCCGCGTCCGGCGACCTGCAGACCGGCGGCACACTCCAGCTGTTGGTCACCCTGACCAATCAGTCCGATTTGGAGTCGGCCGGCGGAACGGCGACCGTCTCTGTTGGTCACACTGCATTCGCGAGCCGCGGCACGTTGTCGAGTTGGTTTGACGGCACCACCAAGACCGACCTTGCGACGATCAAAGTCGGGACGGCGGCAACCCCAGGTCTCGCCCCAGGGGCGACCCAGCAGATCCCGGTGAACATTCCCGCGTCTTCGCTCGCGTTCGGAGTCGCCGGGGTCTATCCGGTTTCGGTCACCGTTTCCACCGGAACGGAGGCGACCAACCCCGCCCGCACCGCTGTGGCATGGAACGTCACCGGAACGAAGCCGGTTCCGCTCGTCATGGCCGCGCCGCTGACCGTTGCGGCGAGCAACAGCGCATTCATCAGCGCGAAGGTTCTTGCGGACGATACGGCGCCGGGCGGCCTGCTCACGCGTGAGCTCGATGACCTGGCTGGCACGTCGGTTGCGATCGGAATCGATCCCCAAATCCTTGCGTCAATCCGAATCCTGGGTAAGTCGGTGCCGCCCAGTGCCTGGGCCTGGCTGCAACGGCTCACGCAAGTAAAGAATGAAACCTTCCCCCTTGCCTGGGCGGACGCCGACCTCACCGCTCCGTTGCAGGCCGGCGAAACCACCGTTCTCGGAACCCCGCCCCTCGACTACGCCATCAACCCGAGCCAATTTCAGTCACCAACCACCAGCTCAACGCCGAGCCCGACCTCCACACCGACGCCAGACCAAGCGCAGCTTCCGACTTCTGAATCGCTCGTCGCCTTCAACTACACACTCCCAGAACTCGCGTGGCCGGCTGCGAACAGTGTGGTCAGC
>DASXNG010000222.1:0-4554 GCA_036495225.1 Galbitalea sp. | reverse complement strand
GGCATGTTCCCGCAAATCGGAACTGGATTCTGGTACGGCAAGCGATGGACAGGCAAGTCGCTCGCGGTCGACGTGGAGCTAGCACTCGCCGTCGCGAACGGCACTCAGTTCATGGGTCGCGATGTCATACAAGGCACGGTCATAGTCGGGCTCGGTGAGGGCCTGCTCGACGCAGGCGTAAGGGCGCAGGCAAGACTAGCGCGCGAGCAGGCCGACCGAATCGCCAAGACCGCAGAAGCGGCCGTGCTGTACGGCGATGAGGTGGCGATGAAGTGGTTCAAGGATCTGCCACCGTACACCAACGACAATCTGAAGTACGAGACCAAGGCGTTTACCTTGCCGGTGGTACGCGACGACGGCGAGGCTGAGATCAGCCGAAGCATGCAGTCGTTCATCAACAGGGCCAAGAAGTACGACAACCTGGCGCTCGTCATTCTCGACGCGCTCCCTGACTTCACCGGCAGCTTGTCCATCTCGAACGATACAAGCGCGAACCGGGCGATGATGGGCCTGAAGACGCTCGCAAGTGAACTCGACTGCTTCGTGGTCGTCGTCGCGCATCCAACCGAAGATGGCAAGAAGATGCTCGGCGCGGGCCGACTCGGAAATGCAGCCGACGTCATCGTGCGGAGCGTTCCGGAGACAGACACCGACGGCGACAACAGGATGGTGTCGACCGTCACCTGCGAAAAGAACAAGTACGGCAAGCGATTCGAGCCGTTCAGCTACATCGTCAAGCCGTGTGAGTATTACCAGGATGTACTCGACGACAATGACGAGCCGACCGGCGAAACAGAGCTGGTGGAGACCGCGACGATCCGCCTGCTCGATGACGAGCAAGATGAACTGCGGCCGCGTAGGAGGAAGCGACCACTACCAAGGCTGGTGGATTCATCAGCGCCGCCGCGTAAGCGCAACGGTGTTCTGCGATCCGTAGCAGGGAGGTTCTGATGAGAGGTGCCGGAGGGCTACTGGCGATACCGATCATGGTAATCGCGGCGGCCGGTGCGATCGCGGGCATTATCATACAGTTGCTGATCAAGCTACTGTGGTTCGTGCTCGTAGTCGCGCCGATCCGCGTCTGTGCTGGCATTCGCGAGGGGAACTACAACAACAGGCTCAGCGATGCTGAGGATCGCATCCAATGGTATCTGGATGGTGACCCGAACGACTAGCCTGTCTGGTGCCGGGCGAACTGTCCCGGTGCCGGGCAGGTTTGCCGATGGGGCAAGCCGAAAGGAGCAAGGACTTATGAAAATGCCGAGCAACAATACGACCATCGTCGCGGGCATCGCGGCGGCTCATGCGATCGCTGGCGTCACTCTGATCGCCGGACACGGCATCAGCGTGTTCGCGACGATGCTGCTGGTCGTCGACCTGATCGCGCTGTACTGGCTGCCGACGTTCGTGGCGTGGAAGCGGAAGCACCAGGTGCTCGCCGTCGCCCTCGTCAATGGATTCTTCGGCTGGTCGCTGATCGGCTGGGTTGTGGCGCTCGTCATGGCCGTCAACGAGAGGCGCGGCGACGTCACGATCATCAACACCATCCACAACGACAACGACAACAACGGCTGACCTGTCTGGTACCGGGCTCAAGTCCACGTCCGTTCGGACTAGCGCGCGAGCCCGGTTCCGGGTAGGCTTGCCGGAGTGGCAAGTAGAAAAGGAGCAAGGACAATGACAGACGAGCGCCCCATGGGGCCTCACAACGTCGTAACATCCAAGCTGTACGACCAGGAAGATGAGCGAGGCGTACTGCACCCAGGGCAAGAGGGCTACTGGAAGGTATGGGGTGCCCGCGCGATCGACATCCGTCCCGGCGACCTCGTGATGTCCGGATGGAAGGACAAGCTGGATGATGGCACCGAGGTCATCCAACATGCAGAGTACGAGGTCGCGGAGATGGCCTCATTCACCGCGCCGACGATGAACACGATTCGCGTAGGGTTCATCGGCACCAACGGACTGTTCGGCTCTGTGGGCATGCTACAGGCCATGGTCCTGCTACGCTGGGGAACCGGCAACAAACTAGCAGATTCGATCTGAGGAGATCACAGTGACAGACTACGACCCCAAGTGGGGACGCCAGATCGCAAACCTGGCGGGTATCCTGGCCAGCGCTGCAGGTAAGGTCGACATGATATTCATGGAGACCACGGTAGGCTCCCCGCGCGAGGCGGCATACTCGAACCTGCAGGGCGAAATCGAAGACCTGCGCACGGACGTCCACAACGTGCTGACCGGTCATTCCGTGACGAGCGTCGACGCGGAGTACCTGGCCGGCCTTGAGTACCACCGGCCGTGCCACTCCACTCCCGAGTGCGTCGAGGCGGCGTCATGCGTCGAGTACACGCATAGTGGTTGGAGTGTCGGCCTCACCCCGGTGATCACGGAGCAGTCATCCAGCGGACTGCTGCTCGACCTCGGCGGCGATGAGACCTGCCAGATTTGCACGCCGTTCGCGTGCGATGACCCGGACAACCACCTCGGCGTTCCGTCCGAGTACACGCCGCTCAAGAACGCGGGATGTCACTGCGGCGCTGACATCGACGGTCGCGATTGTATGTGCTTCGAGTGAGCGTCCTTCGGCCCAAGCCGGTCAGCGCGACCCGGTTCTTGTGGAGTCCTGAGACGCGCGTGTACTCCATCGACATGAGTGAACTCGGCGGGTTCGGTCGCGTGTACGATGACGCATGCGACGAGGGCCTGACACTCGTCGATAGGTACGGCATTCGCGAGATCGTGTGCGTCGTCGAAGATCACATTCTGGACCGGGAGAGGGAAATACAGGGCTGGGTGCTGAAGCCGGTCAGGCCCTACAAGGGTCCGCCGTTCACCATCAAGGTCTTCAACGACTAAACCCGAACCGCCGGACTCTGCAAAGGGTTCGGCAGTCGGCGTTTCACGTGAGGTCGGGGTTGTGGCAAGATGCAACGGACGGGAATAAATCCGGACGCTCGGACGTTTACCCTAACGGAAGTTAGGGTAAGATCGTAACGTGAGAGCCGCTCGACCAAGGAGGGCCAATGGAAGTCATATACATGAGGAGGTTGTTCGGCCACATCCATCTCGTACGCAATCCGAATCGTCCGTACAGGTGGAGACTTCGCAACTACACGAAGCAGATCCATCACCAGATAGTCAAGCTCGGGCAGTCCGTCTGCCCCTTCTGCGAGAAGGTGCTCTAATGAGCATGACCAGCAAGCGGCTGGAGCAGCCGGACGCGATCACATTCTGTGACATGATGGGGATCAGTCACTCGGTGATACAGGAAGCGTACGCATCCCCAGGCAAGACGATTAGCTTGGGGATCATGCGCGTCACCTACAACCCGCTGTCAGCTACTTTCACATTCAAGTTCATCGGTTAGGAAGGTGCTCTGATGACCGACAAAATTCGATACATCAACGAAGACGGCACGGTCGACGAAAAGTCCATCTACCGCGATGCCTGGCGCATCGCCGATCCTGGCGCGTCCAACCCGGTCGCGGTCGCGGGTACGCTCGCGGCCGCATCATCCGCTATGCTCCGAGAGGTCGGCACGAGCGGCGTGAAGAGGCACCCCGCGCTCAAGGTGATGGCCGGCCAGCTCGCGTCCTTGTATCGCGTCGACAGCGTGGGCGCGGAAATCGAGGACTACAACTTCGTCAAAACGGTCTTCGATGTCCTCGAAAACGGCGGCCACTACGCCGAGGCCATCAAGGCCGCTAAAGAGGTGACCAATCGTGGCTGACCGCATCCTGACTCTCAATCGAGCCGGTCTGATGGCCGACCTCATCCAAGGCGTCCAACGCAAGTCCAAGATGAGGTACTACCCGCGCGGCGTCTGCCCGGAAAGCGACACGGTCATGTCAATGACGCTCATATTCCGGGCGTTCTCGCACGACGGAGGTGGCCTCTGGTTCGATAACGATGGCGACGTTCGCGATGCGTTCGTATGGTGCTCCGGCTTCATGGAGCGCTGGCTCAAGGTCGATGATATCATCGACGCGATGGAGAACCACACCGACATGCGCCACGGCGAGACCGCGCCGATGGCGGTAATCGACAACGAGTAGGAGAGCATCATGACCAAGGACCAGATGACCAATCTCGTCGGGGCCATCGTCGAGCAGGTGTACGGCGACAAGGAAACCGGGAACAGAAGGTGCGCGCCGGTGACGCTGCAGATCGGCTTCGTCAATGACATCGTCGTCCACAACGGCGTCGTCATCCTCAACGCGCCGGCAGTCGTCACCGAGATGGTGATGGCCTGGGTCGAGAACAGCAGGGTGAACAAGATGCCTGTCTATGCATCAGCCGGGTTCGGCGGATTGCTGGTGCAGTGATGCCAGGCCGCGAACCAGACCCGGATATCGCCGCTGCCGCCAACGTACTGCGAGGACTGTTCACCAGCCCTGCCGACGTAGAGGCGGCGATGGCCAACGCCCTGCGTACTGCCCGAGACAAGGGCGGGTCTGGTGGCCTGCTGGCTACCGCCCTGATCGAAGTGATGGGCGTGGCGCACGAGTGGAACCTTCAGTCCGGAGCAACAATCACCAGCCAGGACGCTGC
>DASXNG010000221.1:0-6361 GCA_036495225.1 Galbitalea sp. | reverse complement strand
CGCGCGACGCCCGCTGGCGCGATCTTCGACCCGGTCGTCATCCATGCCGGCGGAATAGCGCTGACCGGTGATCGACTGCTTGTCGCGGCGACGTTCGGCGGCATCCGGGAATTTCGGCTCGCGAACATATTGCGCCTGCCGGCGCGATCGAGACTGCTCGGTCATTCGCACGTTCTGCCCCAGACGGCCGCGTACTCCCCGGCCGATGGTGACGACCACCGACTGCGGTACTCCTTCCTGTCGCTCGAGACAGGCGAGCGCGAGCCCTCCGATGTCGTGCGGTTGGTTGCGGGCGAGTACGACACCGCTCAGGATGGTCGACTGGCGCGCGTCGAGTTGACCGAGAGCGGCGCGGTCTCGCGGCAGGAAATCGTGCCTGGGATCTCCGGAATGCAAGGTGCAGCGTTGCACCGCGGTACCTGGTTCGTCTCCTCCAGCCGCGGGACTGAGCCTGGCGAACTTTGGGTGGGAACGCCAGCGGGCTTCCGCCGTGAGGGACCGCTGCCGCCGGGACCGGAGGATCTCGCCGTGTGGCCGGAACGAAACCAGGTGTGGTCGGTGACGGAATGGCCAGGCAAACGGTGGGTATTTTGGCGCGAACTTCCGCGCGCATAGGGTCATTCTGTATACACAGACCGGCTTTTTGTGCCCATTGGTGCGAATGAGAGCTACTGTGTATACATGAGTGCTCTCGCCGTCGAATCGACCAAGGCGAGCGACCGCGCGTATCTCACGCTGAAGCGCGAGATTCTCGACGGCGATCTCGCCGCGCGCACGGTACTCGCGGAGGTCGAGCAGTCGACCAGACTCGGCGTTTCTCGAACTCCGCTGCGTGAAGCGCTGTCGCGGCTGGCCGCCGAGGGCCTCGTATCGACCCACTCGGGTCGCGGCGTCGTGGTCACCGAGATCTCGACCGACAATGTGACAGAGCTCTTCGAACTTCGCGCCCCGCTCGAATCCCAGGCGGCAAGCCTTGCCGCACGACGTCGTGATCCAGCCGTCTTCACGGAGCTCCAGCGAGAGTTCGCGGACATCGATGCGTTGCTCGCCGACAGGCACCGCTACTACGACCTTGTCGCCCGCCTGGACCAGGCCATCGATGAAGCGGTCGGCAACTCGTTTCTCGTCTCGGCGTTACAGGGCGTTCGAATGCACATCGCCCGAGTCCGTCGACTGTCAAAGGATGACCCAGAGCGACTCCGCGACGCCGCGCGCGAGCACCTGATGATCATCGACGCGATCGTCGATGGCGACGAATCGCTCGCCGCCAATGCCACCCAACTGCACCTGCAACGCAGCCTCCGCACCATCGTGCGGTCGCTCGAAAGGAATGACTCATGAAGCTCCAGCCCGTTCGTGTCTACGCGAGCGACGAAAACCTCGCACGTGAAGACCAGCTCGCCTGGAAGATCGCGGCCGTGGCATCCGAGAACATCTTGGCAACGCCCGAGGTGACGGACATGGTCATCAATCGCGTCATCGACAACGCCAGCGTCGCAACCGCCTCGCTTCGCCGGGGGCCGGTCGTGTCGGCGCGGGCGCAGGCCGCCGCGCATCCCATCTCGCGTGGCGGGCGAGGTTCCACGGTCTTCGGCACGACGCTACCGACCAGCCCGGAGTGGGCCGCGTGGGCGAACGGTGTTGCCGTGCGCGAACTCGACTACCACGACACGTTCCTCGCCGCTGAATACTCGCACCCTGGTGACAACATTCCGCCCATTCTCGCCGTCGCGCAGCACACCGGGATGTCTGGAGCCGAACTCCTTCGAGGAATCGTGACCGGCTACGAGATCCAGATCGACCTCGCCAAGGCGATCAGCCTGCATCAGTTCAAGATCGACCACGTCGCACACCTCGGGCCCAGCGTCGCGGCAGGCATCGGCACACTGCTCGGCCTCGACACCGAGACGATCTTCCAAGCCATCGGACAGGCGCTGCACACGACCACGGCAACACGTCAGTCGCGCAAGGGCGAAATCTCGACCTGGAAGTCTCACGCTCCGGCCTTCGCGGGCAAGATGGCGGTCGAAGCCGTGGATCGCGCCATGCGCGGACAAACCAGCCCAACACCGATCTACGAGGGTGAAGACGGCGTCATCGCGTGGTTGCTCGGCGGCAAGGACGCGCGCTACGAGGTACCGCTACCCGAGGTCGGTGAGGCGCGTCTTGCGATTCTCGACAGCTACACGAAGGAGCACTCCGCCGAATACCAGGCCCAGGCATGGATCGATCTCGCGCGCAGACTCGGTACGGACCGACCCGAACTGCGTGACCCTAAGAACATCCAGCGGATCGTCCTGCACACGAGCCACCACACGCACAACGTCATCGGCTCCGGCGCCAACGATCCACAGAAGTACGACCCAACCGCCAGCCGGGAGACGCTCGACCATTCGATTCCGTACATCTTCGCGGTCGCTCTTCAGGACGGCTACTGGGACCACGACGCCTCTTACGCCCCAGCACGAGCCGGACGCGCAGACACCATCGAACTGTGGAACAAGATCAGTACGGAAGAGGACAAGGAGTGGACGCGTCGCTACCACTCGCTCGACCCGAAGGAGCAGGCCTTCGGCGGTCGCGTGGAGATCCAGTTCACCGACGGCACGACCATGGTCGACGAGATCGCGGTCGCCGACGCCCACCCCCTCGGCGCACACCCGTTCACCCGCGACCAATACATCGGAAAGTTCCGCACCCTGGCCGATGGCGTGTTATCCGAGGCAGAGATCGAGCGTTTCCTCACTGTCGCCCAGCGCCTACCGGAGCTCGCGCCCGAAGAACTCGCCGGCCTCACCGTGACCACCGACCTGTCGGACGTCACACCACCAACTGGTCTCTTCTAAGGAACAGGTAAGCAGTCATGCTGTACTCAAGAATCCCCGCGGCCGACAAGCGCGCCGCCTTCCGCGCGCGGCTGGCAACCGGTGAACTCCTGCGCTTCCCCGGCGCCTTCAACCCGCTGAGCGCGAACCTCATCCAGGAGAAAGGCTTCGAGGGCGTCTACATCTCGGGCGCGGTCATCGCCGCAGACCTCGGGCTACCGGACATCGGCCTCACGACGCTCACGGAGGTGGCCACGCGTGGCGGCCAGATCTCTCGAATGACCGATCTGCCGACGCTCATCGACGCCGACACCGGCTTCGGCGAACCGATGAATGTCGCACGAACCGTGCAGACACTCGAGGATGCCGGGGTTGCTGGCCTCCACATCGAGGATCAGGTCAACCCGAAGCGCTGCGGGCACCTCGACGGCAAGGCCGTCGTCGACGCAGACACCGCGATCAAGCGCATCCGCGCCGCGGCTGATGCGCGACGCGACCCCAACCTGCTGATCATGGCGCGCACCGACATCCGCGCGGTCGAAGGGCTGGATGCCGCAATCGATCGAGCCAAGGCTCTTGCGGATGCCGGCGCTGACGCGATCTTCCCGGAGGCAATGAAGGATCTCGGCGAATTCGAGGCCATGCGAAATGCCATCGACGTGCCTATGCTCGCGAACATGACCGAGTTCGGTAAGAGTGAGCTCTTCACGAACGAGCAGCTCGCGAATGTTGGGGTCAACATCGTGATCTACCCCGTGTCGTTGCTGCGCCTTGCAATGGGTGCGGCCGAGCGCGGCCTCGACACGCTGGTAGCGACCGGCTCGCTGAACGACGAGGTGCAAAACATGCAGACCCGCGCCCGCCTGTACGAACTCAACGACTATGCGGGCTACAACGCCTTCGACGAGTCGGTGTTCAACTTCACGCTCTAACCGCCAACGCTTACCCATCACGAAGGAGTGCCCATGCTCGAGGACAAGGAAATCTACAAGGGTCTCGCCGGCGTGCCCGTCGACTACACCGCGGTCTCGAAGGTGAACCCGGAGAGCAACTCGCTGCTCTATCGCGGCTACCCCGTTCAGGAACTGGCGGCGAAGAAGAGCTTCGAGGAGGTGGCCTACCTCCTGTGGAATGGCGAGCTGCCGACGAACGAGCAGCTCGCAGAATTCACCGCGATGGAGCGCTCCCAGCGTTCGCTCGAGCCGGTGATCAAGCGTGTCATCGACGAACTGCCACTCACCGCACACCCCATGGACGTCGTGCGCACCGCGGTCAGCGTGATCGGGGCGATCGATCCGGATGTCGCGGACTCGAGCCCAGCCTCCAACCTGTCCAAGTCCATCGCCCTGCTTGCGAAGCTGCCAGCAATCATCGCGTACGACCAACGCCGTCGTTGGGGCAAGGATCTCATCGAGCCACGCGAAGACCTCCCGTATTCGGCCAACTTCCTGAACATGACCTTTGGCGAGGTACCGAGCGCGGTGGTCGTGAAGGCCTTCGACGTCTCGATGATCCTGTACGCGGAACACTCCTTCAACGCATCGACGTTCACAGCAAGGGTCGTCACGAGCACACTCTCCGACCTTTACTCGGCGGTCGTAGCGGGCATCGGCGCGCTCAAGGGACCGCTTCACGGCGGCGCGAACGAGGCCGTCATGCACATCTTCGACGAGATCGGCGATGCCGCAAACTCGGATGCCTGGCTTGAACAGGCGCTCGCCGACAAGCGCAAGATCATGGGTTTTGGGCACCGCGTCTACAAGAACGGCGACTCACGGGTGCCAACGATGAAGGCCGCGCTCGACACCTTGATCGTCGAATACGACCGGCAGGACCTGCTCGACCTGTACGACGCGCTGAACGATGCGATGCAGTCGCGCAAGGCGATCCAGCCGAATCTCGATTATCCGTCCGGCCCGGCCTACAACCTCATCGGCTTCGACACCGAGATGTTCACCCCGTTGTTCGTCGCATCACGCATCACGGGTTGGACGGCACACATCATGGAACAGCTCGCGTCGAACGCGCTCATCCGCCCGCTCTCGGTGTACAACGGCGTCGAGGAGCGACACCTCTAGCGTGATCGATCCCCAGTTACGGGTCGATCCCCGATACCGACGGCTCACACGACTACATCGCCTTGATCGCCCCGAGAACCTTGCTCAGGGAATCCTTCGCGTCGCCGAATAGCAGTGTGGTCTTCGGCTCGTACATGAGCTCGTTCTCGATGCCCGCAAATCCCGGGCGCATCGAACGCTTAAGGAAGATGACCTGCTTCGCGTCCGAGACCGCGAGAATCGGCATCCCGTAAATCGGCGATCCGGGGCTCGATTTCGCTGCGGGATTGACCACGTCATTGGCGCCAACCACCAGCGCGACATCCGCGTTCTTGAATTCCGGATTGACGTCGTCCATTTCCTTGAGCTGCTCGTAGTCGACATTGGCTTCGGCGAGCAACACGTTCATGTGCCCAGGCATCCGACCGGCGACCGGGTGAATGCCGAACACCACGTCGATCCCCTTCGCCTCGAGGGTTGTCGCGAGCTCTGCCAGGATGTGCTGCGCCTGCGCGACTGCCAGACCATAACCCGGCACGATGATGACCCGCTGCGCGTAGTTCAACAGGATCGCGACATCCTCGGGCGACCCGGACCTGACGGGTCGGTCTGACACCGTCGTGGATCCGGCGGTCGAACCGCCCTTTCTGAACGCGCCGAAGATGATTCCGCTCACGCTTCTGCCCATCGCGGACGCCATGGCCCGGGTCAGGATGGTGCCGCTCGCGCCGACCAGCGTGCCCGCCACCAGCAGAAGCACGTTGCCGAGCACCAGACCCGATGCCGCTACCGCAAGCCCGGTGAAGGCGTTCAAGAGCGAGATGACGATCGGCACATCGGCACCACCCACCGGGAGCACGAGCAGCACGCCGACGACGAGTCCGAGGGCAAGCAGCACCAGCGCGGCGACGAACGAGGTCTGCGCGATGACGAACCCGCCGGCGACGAGTGCGCCAAGCACAACGGCACCCATGACAAAGCGCTGCCCCGGGAACGTGAGGGGGCGCGTGGGCAGAATCTCCTGCAGCTTGAGGAAGGTGATGGCAGAGCCCGCAAAGGACGTGCCGCCGATGAGCAGAGTGAACGACACCGCGAGCGCCGCCCAGGGCGTGCGAACACTCGACAGCTCCAGCAACGACACGATTGCCGCAGCACCGCCACCGACGCCATTGAAGATGGCGACGAGCTGGGGCATCTGCGTCATCTTCACTCGCCGAGCGACGGGCGCCGCGATTGCAGCTCCCACGGCAATCGTGCCGACAATCCAGAAGATGTTGTCGAGCGCCGACGACAGGAACACGGTGACCACTGCGACGACGGCGCCAAACGCGCCGATCAGGTTGCCCCGGCGAGCTCCCTTGGGAGAGCTGAGCCCGCGAAGAGCCAGGATGAAACAGACGGCGGCGACCAGGTAGAGCAGGTCCGCCCATTCTGCCGGGATCACGTTCATTCGGCGTCCTTCGGCTGCTTCGCGGCATC
>DASXNG010000220.1:0-3932 GCA_036495225.1 Galbitalea sp. | reverse complement strand
CAGAGCAGTAGTGATTCCGACGAGAACGCCGAAGACGATGGCGAGGACGGTGGCCGCGAGGAGCAGTTGAACGGTGACGCCGACCGCGGAGGACAGCATCGAGGTGACCTCCTGCCCGTTAAGCGAGGTGCCGAGATCCAGCTGGCCCCATAGACCCTGAATCACGCCCCAGAGCCAGTAGAGATAGCGAACGGGAGCGGCAACGTCGAGGTGAAGCTGAAGGTAGCGCTGGTGGAGCTCGGCTGCAGCGTTCTGGCTGGAACTCGTGCGCAGCGACTGAAGCGGGTCGCCCGAGTTCGCCGCAAGCATGTAGACGAGGAAGGACGCCGCGAGCAGGACGAGGAGGGAGACGGCGATCCGTCGTGTCAGAAATGTCAGCATCCCACAAGCTCCATTGCTCGGTCAACGCCGGAAGTTTGGCGGTAATACATGGCGGTCTTTCTTCGTCGGGGGACTCATGAGGGTGCCGGGAACGATCGCTCGTCCCCGGCACCCCGCAGAGATATTAGCTAATGAAGTTGTGGCTTTCGCCGACTACTTCGATTTGCTTTGCGTCCAGTCGAAGAAGTTCCAGAATATCCCGGGCGATAGCGGGTTGTCGCTAACGTTCTTGACATTGCTGGACCATCCGTTGACATCAGGGAACTGGAAGATGGTCACGCCAACGGCGTCACTCCACAGCTGCTTGTCGACGGTCGCGAGGATCTTCGACTGACCTGACTGGTCGTAGGTTGACTGCAGCTTGGTGAACTCGGAGTCAACCGCCGGGTTGCTGTAGCCCTGGTAGTTGCTTCCACCACCGGTCGAGAAGATCGGCTGACCAGCGGTGACAGCGAGCGACGTGTAGTTGAACGCGAACAGTGACGCGTCGTAGCTACCGTGCCCGAGCAGGCTCGGCCAGTCGTCGTTGCCGTCGTCGATCACGTTGATGCCCGCCTGTGCGGCAGACGCCTTGATGAGCGCGTACTCCTGCTGGCGGCGAGTGTTCGACTTGCCGTAGAGGAACTTGACGTTGACCGTCTTGACGCCGGCCTTCGCGAGAAGGGCCTTCGCACCAGCAATGTCAACGTTCGCGTAATCAGCCGAACCGTTCTGCGCGACTGACTCCGAGTATCCGGCGGCACCGGGCAGGATCAGCTGCGAGTCATCGAGCTTCTCGTTCGGAGCGATCGGGTGGATCAGCTTGTCGAGGATCTCCTGACGGGGGATCGTCTTCAGGAATGCCTCACGAACGTCGAGGGCCTTCTGTGCGTCGCCGCCGTAGGTCTTCGGGTCGAAAGGACCACCGTTGTTGAAGACGAGGTCAACGTGCTCGTACGTGGCGGACGGCGTCGTTGACGACGAAACACCCGAGCTCGACTTCAGCGCCGAAGCGGTGTCTGCGTCAGCCTGACCGTAGATAACGCTGACTTCACCGTTCTGCAGAGCCTGAACCTGAGCGGTCGGGTCCGGGATGACGCGGAAGGTGAACCGCGCGATCTTCGGCTTCGGGCCCCAGGTGTAGCTCGTGTTCGGCACGAGGCTGATCGAGGCGCCCTTTGCGATCGCGTCAATCTTGTATGGGCCATCCGAGAGGATGAGCTTCTTGTTCGACGGCGTGCTTGTCATGTCGAAACCAGTCGACCAGGTGCTCGCGATCTTGGTCATCTTGGCCGTGTCGTTGGACTTGATCGCGGTGACAATCGCCTTGTTCGCTGCAGCAGCCTTGAGGTTCGTGCCCATCGCGACGTTGTAGACGACGTGTGCCGGAAGCATCGTCGTTGACAACAGCAACTGCCAGTCAACGTACGGCGCGCTGTAGACCAGCGTCATGCTCTGGCCGTCACTCGAAAGAGTGGCCTTGGTGGTGTCAGCAGCAGCACCGAATGCGGCCGACGTGAAGTTCGGGCCGTCCTTGGTTGCGCCGTTGAACTTGGTGAGTTGCGTTGCCCAGTTGAGGTACAGGTCGGCCGCGGTAACTGGCGCGCCATCTGACCACTTGACACCCGGGTTGATCGTGTACTTCACCGTAAGGGGCGACTTCGACACCATGGTCTCGGTACCGAACTTCGTGTTCATCACAAGCTTCGGGGTGTTGTTGTAGTAGTAGAACCACGAGTTCGTCATGTAGGTGACGTTGCCGTTGTACACGCTGTTTCCGTTACCGGTGTTGCTGTTGTACGACGCGAACGCGGCGTTCTGGGCGACGGTGATCGACGTGCCTTTGACGATCTCCGAAGTATCACCCGACCCTGCCGAGCAACCAGATAGTGCAAGGGCGCCGGCAGCAACAACTGCTGCGACCACCCCAATGCGCTTGAGTTTCAATTTTCCTCCTGTGCGGGATGCGCTAAATAGCAGGGCGATTCCTAGCGCCCTGCTGCGCGTATTAAGAGCCACCATAGAACGGGGAAGAACCTTCACCAAACCGAATGCGGAAACGTTACACATTGGTAACAGGCACAAGAGTTCATTGCGCGCAACGCAAATATTCCTCGCCAAATTGGGCTCAAACGCACGATTTCTGCGTGGTTCGTCATGGCTTTGGGACATACCCGCGCGAACTCGAGCGTACGATGATTTTCGTGCCCCGTCGTATCCGATCAAAACTCACGCCGTTTTGCAGCTGATGACCGGCACTCCGCTGAACGCGAATACGCCTCTGTCGAAAGGCAGAATCGGCGGCGAAATCCTCTTGGTACTCGGAGTTTCGCTCGGCGGTTCCGCTTTGTACTCGATAGTAAACATCATCGACCTGAGCACTCGCTCGAAGCCCCTCGGCGACCAGTCGGCGGCGCTCAACACCTCGCAAAGCAGCCGCCAGGTGTTCGATCTGATCTACCAGCTGCTCCCCATCGTTCTCGATCTGGTTCCCGTGGCGCTGGTCTGCTACATCCTGTGGCAGGTATCCCGTCCGCACCTTGCGAGGTTGGGAATCGATTTTCGCCGGCCGGTCTGGGATCTGATGTTCGGCATCCTTCTCGCACTCGGAGTTGGTGCGGTCGGCATCGGCGTGTACCTGGGCGGACGCGCGATCGGCGCGACAGTGAACGTTTCGGCCGACAGCCTCGGCACGTACTGGTGGACGGTCCCGGTGCTGTTGCTTTCCGCGGCCCGCGCTTCGCTGCAAGAGGAGGTCATCGTCATTGGCTACCTCTACGCGCGGCTCCGCGACCTGGGGTGGGGCAAGTGGACGATCATCCTGTCCACCTCGGTGTTCCGCGGCAGCTACCACCTGTACCAGGGCTGGGGTGCCTTCGTCGGAAACTTCGCGATGGGTGTGCTCTTCGGATGGCTCTACACGCGTTACGGCAGGCTGCTGCCGTTCGTGATCGCGCACTTCATCATCGACGCCGCGATCTTCGTGGGGTACAGCTGGGCGAAGGCGACGTTCCCGGGGCTGTTCTAGCGCGCTCTCATCGTGCTGTGTCGCGGTGGCGGGAGTTATTGCACCCGCCGGCGGGAGATAGTGACCCGCGGCGGGGGTTATGTCTCCCGCCCCCGGCACTTTTCTCCCGCCGTCATGGCACGAAGCTATTGGCTTCAGTGGGGATGGCGGGAGAAACTGTTCAACGGGCGGAGCTACAACGCCGCCCACCTCGCAGTTTCCGCCGCCAACGGTTGCAGTTTCCCCCGCCACCGCTCGCAGTTTCCCCCGCCACCGGCTGCAGTTTCTCCCGCCAACGTCAACGGGCTACTGGTTCGCGCGCTCGATCTCTTTCAGGGATTTACTACTGGGCCTTTTCTTACCCGCGGTGACCTTGTACGTCTTCTCGAGTTCCGACGCGATCCAGTCGGTCAGGTAGACCCAAGGTTCCGTGCAGACCAGGAGCCAGCGTCTCACCGCGTGCTTGTAGTTCAGGTCATCGACGAGGTCGGCGCAGACCATGGTCAGGCCGTGCGGGTCCGTCACAGTACCGACCTTTTCGAGCAGCTTGGCCTGCACGGTCGGC
>DASXNG010000219.1:0-8070 GCA_036495225.1 Galbitalea sp. | reverse complement strand
ATGCAGATTGATCCAGCCGAGTCTCGGCGTCGACAAAAGCGGCTCTCGTACCAGCCCGCCATAGGCGACGATGACACCGAGATCCGGCGCGAGCTCAGCTACGGCCTCCGTCGCGGCCCCGGCAAGGCGGTTCGCCTTGATCACCGGGATGCCGAGCGTTGCGGCCTCGGCCGCGACGGGGGTCTCAGTCACCACGCCCCGTCGCCCCTGCGGCGAGTCCTCGCGTGTGACGACCGCGCGGACGCGATGAACGCTTTCGGCTAGCAAACGAAGGCTCGGAACGGCGGCCGCCGGGCTTCCGGCGAAGACGAGCGAAAGCGAAGGCACGTCCCCATTCTCGCAGTACGACTTACTCGCCGAATGGCTCGACATCGTCAAAGCGCACGCGAAGGGATCCTTTTGTGCCCTTCGATGAGCTGACGGGCCGACCGCCGCTCGCCACGATTGGCTTTCTGCGTGCCGTCGCGCGGCGGATCACTTCAGCGCGCAGATGGGCGGCGACCTCTGTCCCAGCCGCGTAGTCGAAGCGGATGATCGTGCGAACGGCGTCCGGGCCGATTTCGACCGGCCCGAGGATGTCGGCGGCCGAAACCAATCCCGGCGACACGGCAGCAACCGCGGCGGATACCTCATCGACGGTGCCGGTGACGGACGCGACTCGGACCGCCGGCGGGAAACGCAGTCGACGACGATCGGCAAGTTCGACCGCGGCGTAATCCGCTTGTCGCCAGGTCGCCAGAACGCTCGCCAGCGCGCCTCCCACGCCGACCAGGTAGGTGGGCGCTCCTCGAGCAGCGAGGGCGATCGCATTGGACCACCAGCGCAGGCAGTCTTCGGCGACACGAAGGCTTTCCCTCGCGATCATGCGCTCCCCGTCAAGCAGCAAAACTGCGCGGTATCCCCCAGCCGCGATGGGCTCGGCACCCCGCGTGGCGATGATGAGCGCCGGCTCTGGACCAACGGCAAGAATTGGCCGTTCGCCGTCGGCCACGATGATGCGAACACCGGGGAACGCGCGCCCGAGGTCTTCGGCCGTACGCGATGCTCCCCCGGCACCGACAAGACGGAGTTTCGTGCCGCCACAGTTTTCGCAGTGCCAATCGACCGCGAGTGCGCCGCACCACGAGCACGCGGGGATGGTGCGTGCCGCCTTCTGGGCGAGCGGGCCCTCACAGCGCTGACACCTCGCCGACTGCCCACAGTCGACGCAGGCGAGTCTCGGCGCGTAGCCGGGACGCGCGACCTGTACCAGCACCGGGCCGATCGCAAGCGCATCCCTCGCTGCCTGCCACGCCGTTGGGGGAATGCGTGCCTGGGCTGCGAGGCGATCCGTCGCGGCCTGCTGCGCGGTCGGAATGACCTTCGGCAACACCGACGGCGCGGGAGAAACGGAGGTGAGCCAGCCGATCCCCACGAGCCTCTCGACCTCTGTGCTCCTCGCATTGCCGAACATCAGCAGCGCGCAGCCCTCAAGTTCCTGGCGAAGCAGCGCCGCATCCCGCGTGTGAACGTAAGGTGCGAGCGGCTCGCTGTGCAGCGGGTCGCCATCGTCCCAAATCGCTATCAGTCCAAGATTTCTGGCTGGCGCGTACACGACAGAGCGGTTGCCGATGATCACGAGTGCTGTTTCATCGCCCTCACGGCCGAGGGCCCGCAGGAACTCCCGATAACGGTCCGGATTCGACTGCTTCGCGTCCAACCGCACGATGCGCTCAGAGGGCAGCGCGCGAGCAAGCGCAGCGCTCAACTGTTCCTGGTCGCGGTAGTCCGGCACAGCAAGGATCGCCGAGCGGCCAGCGGCGATCGACGCTGCGGCGGCGGCGGCCATGGTCGTAGCCCAGTGGCCGACCCAGACGCCAGCGCCTGCCTCGACGACCAGCGGGATGGCGTCAATCGCAAGTCGACCGCCCTCCGCGACTGCGCGCTCAATCACTCCGGCCGGGTAGCCGTCGATCCGATCTGAGGTGACGGTCGCAAACGGCTCGACGGCGACATCCGCGGCTGCCAACCACGCCTTTTCGACACGAGCCTGTCGCGTCGGGACGGCAACTCGCACGATGTCGATGGCCGAACCGGCCGCTCGGTCGGCGACTCGTCTCGCAAGTGCGGCGACGGAGGGCGACAGCACCTGTGCCGCAGAGACGACAGCCTCGATATCGCTGAGCGTTCCGCGGAAGTCGCTCTCGAGTTCGCCAACGACCTCGATGACATACGCATCGATGAGTCGACCGGCGCTGCGCCACGGAACGCGCACGCGAATGCCCGGCCGCACCTCCGACTCAAGTGCCTCTGGCACCCGATAGTCGAAGAGCCGGTCGAGCTGCGGTAGAGGCGAATCCACCAGGACGCGAGCGATGTGTTGCCCGGCCGGCACGGTTAGAGTCCGGCTGCCGAGCGAATCGCGTCGACGCGGTCAAGCCGTTCCCACGTGAAATCGGGCAGTTCGCGGCCGAAATGACCATACGTTGCCGTCTGGGCGTAAATGGGTCGCAGAAGATCAAGTTGGCGGATGATGCTCGCCGGACGAAGGTCGAACACCTCGCGGATCGCTCCGATGATCGCCTCATCGCTCACGTGGCCCGTTCCAAAACTCTCGACGTAGAGCCCCACCGGAGCCGCTTTGCCGATCGCATACGCAATCTGCACCTCGAGGCGGTCAGCGAGGCCGGCCGCCACCGCGTTCTTGGCCACCCACCGAAGCGCGTACGCCGCCGACCGGTCAACCTTCGACGGATCCTTGCCGCTGAACGCACCGCCACCGTGACGGGACGCACCGCCGTAGGTATCGACGATGATCTTTCGGCCGGTGAGCCCCGCGTCGCCCTGGGGGCCGCCGATGTGAAACACTCCGGTCGGGTTGATGAACGTCGTCTTTGCGGATGATTCCAGCTCGACCTGCGCGAGAACGGGATCGATGACCAACTCGACCATCGCCTCCTTCAACTCATCCAGTTCGATCGACGGCGAGTGTTGCGCCGACAGCACGACCGTGTCGACCGTCTTCGGCACAACGCCCTCGTAGCCGATGGTGACTTGTGTCTTGCCGTCTGGCCGGAGGTAATCGGCCAGCCCGGATTTGCGCACCTCTGCCAGGCGCTCCGCCATTCGGTGAGCGAGCCAGATCGGTAGCGGCATGAGTTGCGGCGTCTCGGTCGTCGCGTAGCCGAACATGATGCCCTGATCACCAGCACCTTGCGCGTCATCCGCGTCGGTGCTGTGGCCCTCCCGCGTTTCCTGTGCGCGGTCGACCCCCTGCGCGATATCGGGCGACTGACCGCCGATCGAGACCTCCACGCCACACGATCGACCGTCGAACCAGACGTCAGAGGACGTGTACCCGATGTCTGTGATGCGTTTGCGCACGATGCCCGGGATATCGACGTAGCCCGTTGTCGTGACTTCACCGGCGACGTGAACGAGGCCCGTGGTCACAAGCGTCTCGACAGCGACCCTGGCGTGTGAATCCTCCGTCAGTAGAGCATCGAGGATGCTGTCGCTGATCTGATCACAGATTTTGTCTGGGTGACCCTCTGTGACGGACTCGGAAGTGAACAGACGGAGAGCCGTGCTCATCGGGAAGCTCCAATGGTGTTTACGGGCTAGCGGGTGTAACGGGGGCGGCGCTTCGACAAGCTCAGCGACCGTGTTCGCTCAGTGAGCAAATCCGCTCAGGGAGCGCAAATTCGCTCAGGGAGCGACAGCGTCCAGAATACGATCGGCCACTGTGCTCTTGCTCCCGGTGGCCTCGCTCACTATATCGCCGGCCGCATTCAGCACGGTGACCGCGTTGTCATCTGTTGCAAACCCAGAGTTCCAGCCGACGCTGTTGAGGACCAGGTAGTCGCACCCTTTGCGCGCTATCTTGGCACGTCCGAGTTCGAGGAGTCTGGTCTCATCCGTTTCCGTCTCGGCAGCGAATCCGACGATGACCTGGTCATCTCGCTTACTCGCCGACACCGCCCGCAGGATGTCTGGATTCTTCACGAGCGTCAGGGTGAGAGTGTCTCCCTGGTCTTCCTTCTTGATTTTGGATTCAGCGACCGTCTCGGGGCGGTAGTCCGCAACAGCGGCAGCCATGATGACGATGTCGGCGGCACTCACCGCGCCCTCGAGGGCATCCGCAAGTTCCATCGTTGTGCTGACATGCACGACGCCGACGTTCTCCGGTACGCGTACCTCGAGGTTCGCTGCGATCAGACGCACTCGAGCCCCACGAGCCGCGGCGGCACGCGCAATGGCAACGCCCTGCTTTCCACTGGATCGATTACCGATGAATCGCACCGGGTCAAGTGGTTCGCGGGTTCCACCAGCAGTAACGATGATGGTGCGACCGGCAAGGTCTTCGCGGAATTCGCCGAGCGCGAGTGCGGCGCTCACGATCTCATCGGGCTCTGCCATGCGGCCTGCGCCGGCATCCGTTCCCGTGAGCTGCCCAACCCCTGGACCAACGAAATGGATGCCTCGCTCGCGCAATCTGATGACGTTCGACCTGGTCGCCGCGTTTTCCCACATCTCGGTGTGCATGGCTGGGGCAAGCAGAATCGGAGCCCTGCTGGCGAGAATCGTGTTGCCGAGCAGATCAGCCGCGAAACCACCTGCGAGTTGCGCGATGAAGTTGGCCGTCGCCGGGGCGACAACGATCAGATCGGCGGCCTGGCCGATCGCCACGTGCCTGACCTCTGCAACTCCCTCATAGAGGTCGGTGTGAACTGGGTTTCGGCTGATGGCCTCGAGCGTGGGTTTACCCACGAAACGGAGCGCCGCATCCGTCGCGACAACCTGCACGTCGTGCCCCGCGAGCACGAACGATCGCACGACACTCACGGCCTTGTATGCCGCAATGCCCCCGGTGATCCCGACGACGATTTTCATTGATCGAAGTCCGGGACGCGGTACACGAGATCTATGAGGTCTACGGAGTGTTGAACGCTACTCTTCGATCAGCGACGTCAGAACGAGACGGTCGTCGTTGATCTCGCGCAGCGCGACCGAAAGCGGTTTGTCATCGATCGTCGAGTCGACGAGCGGCCCGACGTTGTCGAACAGGCTGCCTTCGTGGAGGTCCGCGTAGTAGTCGTTGATCTGGCGCGCGCGCTTCGAAGCGAAGATGACCAGTGCGTACTTCGAGTCGACCTTCGACAGCAGCTCGTCGATGGGCGGGTCGATGATTCCGGTCTGCTTCTCAGCCATGAATAACTCCTAGTGTGCGGCCCCTGAGTGAGGCGAAAAAGCCCCTGTATGAGGCGAAAAAAATCTACGTGCCACGTGGCCGGTGGCCAGACACGTTCATCAAGTCTACGACTTCCTTAGCTGCGGTACCGACGTCGACGTTGACGACCCGGTAATCGAACTCGTCTTGCGCGGCCAGTTCGACCCTGGCGGTGTCGAGCCTTTGCGCCTGTTCCTCCGGTCCTTCTGTGCCCCTGCCGGTCAGCCTTCTGACCAGTTCTTCCCATGTCGGGGGCAACAGGAAGATGAAAACCGAGTCTGGCGCCTGTTCACGAACGCTGCGCGCGCCCTGCAGGTCGATCTCGAGCAGCACACGCTTGCCCGCAGCGACAGCTGCGTCGACGGGCGGCCGCGGAGTGCCATAGCGGTACGAGTTGTGCACCGTCGCCCACTCGAGAAGCTCATTCTCTGCAATCATCCGGTCGAATTCTTCATCGCTGACGAAGTAGTAGTGCACGCCGTCAACCTCACCGGGACGCGGCGCCCGCGTGGTCGCCGAAACGCTCAACTCGACCTCGGGAAATTGCTCGCGGATCTGCTGGACTACGGTGCCCTTGCCGACAGCGGTTGGCCCGCTCAGGACGGCGAGGTGTCCACTTTGTCTCCCCGCCTCGCGATTCTGCAGGTAGTTCCAGAGTTCACCGCGCTGCCGCACGCCAAGGCCGCCCGCGCGCTTCGAATCCGCGATGCGCAAGTCGGCCATCACCTTGGCCGCGCGCGTAGGTCCGAGTGTCGGGACGCTGGTCAGAAGTTCTCGCACGCGGAGCCCGGCCTCCGCAGAGTCCGGATCTTTCCACGCGACATCCAAGACGTCTCTCGCAGTTCGTGTGCGGGTGGCGACGGCGTGCTTCACGGCTGCTCTGGCCCGACGGGCGACAACCGCGGCGCGGGAGGCTGCGACTCGATCGACCTCCGGCGGATCCGGGCGCGGACTCATTTCGAAAATACCCGATCCAGCTCGGCGACCTGCAGCCCAATGGCCGTGGCAACGCCCGTCGGTCCCGCGTCGAGGATGGCTCGCGATGAACTCACGACCACGTTGTGCGCCGCGGCGCCGTACACCCGATGCACACTGTCGACGTCGGCGCCTTGGAATCCGAAGCCGGGAGCGAGAATCGGCGATGCCAGCAGATCGGCGTCAGTTATGCCGTAGTCGGCGAGACTCACTGTCGCACCGATGACGAAGCCGAAGGAGTTGAGACTGCCTGCGGACTCCCGCGAGCCCTCTCTGGTGGCGAGTGCGGCTGCGGCGTTCATCTCATCCACGATACTCGCGGCGACCGTCAGGCCAACCCGGTCTCCACTCTGCACGAGAGCGCGCTGGGTCTCGAAGGACTCCGGATTGGATGTCGCGGCCAGAACGAACAGCCCCTTTCCGCCATCGAGCGCGAGAGCCATCGGCTCCACGAGCGACCCGACCCCCTGGTAGGCGCTAATCGTCATCGCGTCGGCCTCGAGAGGCGAACCGGGGGTGAGCCACGCCTGTCCGTACGCTTCGACACTCGAACCGAGGTCGCCGCGCTTCGCATCGGCGATCACGAGGATGCCGGCATCGCGCGCGGCTTGCAGCGTTGCCTCGAGCGCGGCGTAGCCCGCAGAACCGTGGCGCTCGAAAAAGGCGACCTGTGGTTTGACGATGCCCGCACGCCCAACCGAAGCCTCAACGACGCGTAAGCCGAACTCCCGCGCACCGGGGCCGGAGATCGGAAGGTTCCACGCCTCGAGCAGATAGGGGTGCGGGTCGATGCCGACGCAGAGGTGACCCGCGGTGTCGAAAGCTTGGGTGAGGCGATCGCCGAAACCCTCGATCACAGTGCGACCTGTTCCAGGCGCTCCGCGCGATCGAGTGCGTAGTCCTGCAGGCTGCGCACGTTGAATCCCTCACGAATCGCTTCGAACGATGCGACGGCCGCTGCGAGCTGCGCGATGGTCGTGAAGAGCGGCTTGTCCGCGGCCACAGTCGCGGTGCGAATCTCGTAGCCGTCCGCCCGCGCGCTGCGCCCGCTCGGCGTGTTGATGACGACATCCACCTCGCCGGAGTTGATCAGTTCGACGATCGACGGTTCATCGTCTACCACCTTCTGCCCCAGAAAGTACTTGCGGACGACCCGTGCTTCGATTCCGTTGCGAGCCAAAATCTCCGCAGTGCCCTCGGTCGCGAGGATTTCGAACCCGAGTTGTTTCAGCCGCAGAACGGGGAGGATGATCGCCCGCTTGTCGCGGTCGGCTACCGACACGAAGACAGAACCGGTCGATGGCAGGCCGCCGTATGCCGCTGCCTGGCTCTTCGCGAACGCGCGCGGGAAGTTCGAATCGATGCCCATCACCTCCCCGGTCGAGCGCATCTCCGGGCCAAGAACCGAGTCGACGATATTGCCCTCGCGCGTTCGGAATCGCTTGAACGGCAGCACAGCCTCCTTGACGGCGACTGGTGCATCCATGGGAACGCTCGAGCCATCCTGCACCGGGAGCAGTCCGCTCTCGACCAATTCGGCGATGGTTCGGCCGATCATGATCAGCGAAGCGGCCTTTGCGAGCGGTATGCCGAGCGCCTTCGAAACGAACGGAACGGTTCTGGATGCCCGCGGGTTCGCCTCGAGCACGTAGAGCACTCCCTGCCCGATGGCGAACTGCACGTTGAGCAGGCCCCGAACTCCGACACCCTTCGCGATCCCGAGCGTCGCTTCACGTACTCGATTGATGACATCGCGACCGAGAGTCACGGGAGGCAGGGTGCACGCAGAGTCTCCGGAATGGATTCCGGCCTCCTCAATGTGCTCCATGATGCCGCCGATGTACAGCTCGTGTCCGTCGAAGAGCGCGTCGACGTCGATCTCGATC
>DASXNG010000218.1:0-30864 GCA_036495225.1 Galbitalea sp. | reverse complement strand
TTCTGGCGGCTAGAGTACTGCCAGCACTCGCATTCGTGAGTCTCAACTTGCCCTGACCCGAGAGCGAGCACTGCACCCATGACCGAGTCGTCACCCAAGCCTGCGCCGAAATCGCGGTGGCCGCATGGCCTTGCCGTGCTGGTGGTCACCGTCCCGCTGTGTCTCGCGCTCGTCGTCGGTTCGACCCTCATCGGGTCAGCGCTGCGAACGAGCAACGCACGCAATGAATTCACCGTCGCGCTCGCCGAGGTCAGCCTCCAGGCCGAGCTCGACGATGACGCTCACGCGGCTCTAGCGAGCGCCGAGACATCCGACTTTGCGACCTCTGCCAACAAGGTTGTCGGCTCGCTGGCATCCTGCACGGGGCCGTCCGCGACAGCTCAGACGAAGGATGCCCTCGCTCAACTCGCTGGCTTCGAGACCGAGACGGGCGGCGCTCCCGTTATTCTCCGACCAATGACTGCGCCGACTAGCGACGCAGCCTATGTGGCCGCCGCTCACAGCTTGTTGGCGCAGCTCGCCGAAGACAAGGCGAGTACCGCGGAAACTGACGCAGACACCCAGTCGAACCTGATCGCGCAAGACGAAGTGAACCAGGCGCTGTTTGCCATCGCTGAGAGCGTTGGCGGCAGTTCGACGAAGCTGGTCTCGAAGGATGTCTACGCCACGGGTGCGGCGAAGACAGGGTACGCAGAGGCCGTCACAGATCTCGGCGTTCAGGTGTCGATAATTGCTCCGTCGCTGACAGCGCCGCGAACGGTGAAGATCAGCCCGGTGCAGAGTTCCGCGCTGATCGCTTCGCTCACCAACTTTGCGCGCGAGTGCAAGGCGGTCGGCGCCTCGAGCGCGGCGCACAAACCGAAGCCGGCTGTCGCACACCACGGCGGTGGCAGCTTCAGTCTGAGCTGGAAGACGGTGTTTTGGCCCATAGGCGACTACGGACCGGGCGTGTTCAAGTTGAATTACAACGTGTCGAACACGGCCGCGAAATCACCGCCGGCCGACTGTCCAGCCACCGGCCTGATAGCGCAAGGCACAACGACCGGCAAAAGAGGCACCTTCGCCACAATCAACGCCGTTGGGAACGGGAGCGCTGTCCGCGTCCTGCAAACGTGGCTCTCGCCAACCACGATCAAGTGGGCCATTGTCAGCTGCGCGACGCCATAGGTGCCGCTGACAGGTTGACCGGTCCGGGTTGCGCGGACGTGAGATTTCGATGCGCGGGCGCCTTCGGCGCTCGCTACTCAATCCACAGTTTTCGCGAGCGCTTTGTTCACGGCAGCGATCGAGAACTCGACGTCGTCGGCATCCGTCGCCCAGTTGCTTACCGAGATGCGCAGGATGTCGTGGCCTTGCCAGCGGGAGCCCGACATCCAGACGGCTCCGTCTGCGATCAGTCGCGCGGTGACATCCCGGGTCTCTTGATCGGATCCGAAAGCCAGCGAGACCTGGGTGAAGACGACATCGTTGAGCACCCGAACGCCCGGCAGTTCAGACAACCCAGCCGCAAGTGCCTGCGCGTTCGCGACCAACCCGTCCACGAGCCCGACGACGCCCGAACGCCCCAGCTGCCGCAGCGCCGCCCAGACGGGAACGCCGCGCGCGCGACGGGACATCTCGGGAACCAGGTCGTACGGGTCGGACGAGCCCGAGGCATCCCTGATCAGGTAGGCGGTGCTGGCGCCGAGCGACGCACGAGCGACACCGCGGTGGGCGATGATCGAGACGCCGCAGTCGTACGGCACGTTCAGCGTCTTGTGCGCATCCGTCGCCCAGGAGTCGGCGAGTTCCACGCCATCCAGCAGCGGACGCAGCGTCGGGCTCGCCGCCGCCCACAGGCCGAACGCGCCATCCACGTGCACCCAGGCGCCGGCAGCGTGCGCCAGTTCGATGCACTCACGCATCGGGTCGAACGCGCCGGAGTGCAGGTTGCCCGCTTGGAGGCACAGGATCACAGGGCCTTCGACGGCTTCGAGAGCCTCGGCGAGCGCCGAAGGGATGATGCGACCCTGGTCATCCGCCTCGACGATGGTCGGCAGGCCGAAGCCCAGATACCGCAGCGCAAGGTCGACGGATGCGTGGCGCTCGGCACCCGCGAGCACGGTAACGCGCGGCGCACCCTGCAGACCGCGAGCGTTGACATCCCATCCCGCTGCATCGAGAACGTAGGCGCGAGCGGTCGCGAGACCGGTCCAGTTGGCCATGGTCGCGCCGGTCGTGAAGCCGACATCGGATCCGGGCGGCAGGCCGAGAACGTCGAGCAGCCATTCGCCCGCGACCTCCTCGATCGCGGCAACCGCGGGGGAGCCGTAGCGCATGCCGGAGTTCTGGTCCCAGGCGCTCACCAGCCAGTCGGCGCCCATCGCGGCGGGGAGTGTCCCTCCGATGACCCAGCCGAAGAACCGGCCCGACGGCATCGCCATGAGTCCCGGCTCGGCCTGCGTCGCGAGCTCGTCGACGACGAAAGTCGGAGGGGATGGATGCTCGGGCATGGGCCGCCCGAAGACCTCCTTCATCGCGTCGACGTCAACGGTGGGGGCCACCCGTCTCGTCGGCACGGAGTCGAGCCATTCCATTGAGCGCTCGCGTGCTCGTTCCAGCGTTTCCCGGTACTCGTCAGGGTTCAAGTTCATGCGAGTCACGTTACGCCGCGACCCGGGCCAGTAGGAGTAGTGCTATCGTTCGGCGGCGACGGGAGCGGGCGCCTAGATTTCGCTACGCGGGCTCCTGCGGAGACCGCTACTCAATCAACTACAAAGGCGGTCGCGGGCGCGGGGATTTCGCTACGCGTAGCGCCGAAGGCGCTGCGCTACTCAATCACCTGCTGGCGGGAGCTATTCGCCGCGGAGGTGGCGGTTGATCTCCTGCGCCTCGCGGACATCCTCGTCGACGGTGTCCTGGTTGTCTGACGACACCTCGAGGTCTTCGCTGCCGAAGAGGAGCTCGTCGCGGAGAGGCGTTTCGCCGTCGGAGTCTCCGGGCTTAAAAGGGGTGGACATGGTGGAACCTTCCTTCGTCTGCCCACAAGCAAACGCCGCCTCTCGCGCCGAGGCAAGGGGTTTGGTCCGTTCGGCGCGAAGGTCACCCGTAACGGGCGTGCCTACGACTCCGGCGTGACCTGTTCCCGGAGCTTGATGCGTCCTGGGGGAGAGTCTTTGGCGATCTCGACCACCGAACCACGCGACTTGAGGAAGTCGGAGAACGATGCGAAGCCCAGGGATTTTTCGTTGAAAGAGGGGTCCATGCGCATCATCTGACTCTTGACCCCACCACTGTGCAGCCACTCGTCGTCGCTGGTCGCGTGACCGACGCGCAGCGCGCGCACGAGAAGTTCGGTTGCCGACAGCTTCGGGTCCTCCGCTTCGACGGGCTCGGGCTCGACGACATCCGGAGTCTTGGTCGCCTTTGCCTTGGTCGCAGCGGGAGCCTTCGGTGATGTGGCGGCAGCGAGTGCGGTCGCAATTGCAATCGTCTTCGCGACCGCCTTCGCAGGCAGCACGCCGGGCAGCTCGCCGTAGTACTTGAACTCGTCACACGCCGCCGCGAGCGGCTTGCTGGTGGCCCCGGCCACGCCGATGCCCACCACGTAGCGACCGAGACGTTTGCAGCGCTGGGCCAGCGGAATGAAGTCTGAGTCGCCAGCAACGATGACCACGTGAGTGATGTCTGGCAGCCGAAACAGGTCTTCGACGACGTCAACGGAGAGCCGAATGTCTGCGCCATTCTTTTGGTACGCGGCGGTCGGAAACAGTTGAGTCAGGTCGACCGCACGGTTCACGAGTTGACGTGCGTATCGAGAGTTTGCGGGCGCGGACCAGTCGGCAAAAGCCCGGCTGATGACGACAGTGCCGAAGGATGTCGCGTAGTCGATGATTGCGCCAACATCCACTGCCGAGGGATCAGACAGTTGCGCAGCGGCATCCGTCGTCGTTGGGCCAGTGGCGCGGGACTTGTCGGACATGAACTTGCCGCGCCCGAACACCTCGTCGTAACGCGAGATGACGATGTTGTCGAAGTCAATGTAGACAGCAACGCGATTCTCGGACAGTTCGGCCATGTCGCCCTCATCTCAGCGAACCACGTCGCTAGAACTCCATGCTGCCCGAAAACGGATGGGCGCGGCTAGTGGTGTCGGCGGAGATTGCTATCGCTGAGCGACAAACATCCCGAACATCAAGACCGTAGCTACCGCGCCGAGCACAATGCCGACGATCGGTGCCCACAGGTTGCTCGCGAAACCGGCGTTGCGACGAATAATGCCGCGGATGCCCCAATAGACGGCGAACAGGCCGATGGCGCTGGCATACTCGTCGGTCGAAACGGGGAGGGCATCCGAGACGGCAATCCCGATCGCGATGAGGCCGAAGACAAGTGAGGTCCACGCCGCGCGGTTCTGGTGCACGACGACCATGACGTGCCTCTGCGAGGAGGTCTGCAGGAGAGGCGGAAGGCTCAGCGGTCCCGTCGGCAGGTCGATCGGGGAGATGGGTGACAGTTCACCGAATTGGCGCCTCGGCATCGGTCGCGAAACTGCCGGGGACTGAAGCTGCTGGGTCCACTGCACGCCGTCCCACCAGCGGTGCGCCTGGGAACCTTGTGGGTCCGCATACCAGCCGGCTGGAATCGTAGGTCGAGTGTCGAAATTTATGGCGTGCCCTTGGGGAGCTAGAACCTGAAGGAGTTTCCCTTACCTAGAAGGTTAACAGTTAGTTGACGTTACTGCCTGAGAGTCTCGTGAAGGTGGGTGCCACGTGCCCCCATAACGGGGGTGATTTTATGACGAATTTCCTTGACCCGTCGATGGTCGCTAGGCGACACTTACACCGAGACATCCGTTCTGATCGGGGCACGCGATGACCACTTCAGATACCTCTCTTGGGCAGGTCGCACAGGGACATATAAGCGTTCGACACCATCCCGGTGATGGCGACGTTCCGTATGACCTGGTGCAGTTCAATTACGACGAACACCCCTTCACTGATGTCGTGGCCGGACTCTTCGGCGAGGCCGAGTTGGAGCGACTGGGCGCTGCGTTAGCTGGGTCGGATCACCGTCGCCGGCAGACCGATCAGGCGAGCATCTGGCATCGGCAGTTCTACGACAGCTTCGACGTTCTGCGCGCCACGTACCGGGACCTGATCGAGCACGAAGTGCGCGAGTACATGGATGAACCGTTCTACTTTCAGGCCGTACCGACGCTTCGGGTGCATCTGCCGGGGGAGGTGGGTGGCAGCGAGTTCCACACGGACCGCCAGTTCGGTCACCCAGTTGGCGAGCTCAACTTCTGGCTCCCGCTCACCAGGGCGTGGGGCACCAACAGCGTCTGGATCGAACGGGATGTCGGCGACGACGTGTTCGTCGCGGCGGAGGCTAGCCCGGGAGAGATCATCGTGTTCAACGCCGTCGAGTTGCGCCATGGCAGCACGGTCAACGAGACCAGGCGCACGCGGGTCAGTTTTGACTTCAGGTGCATCGCGGTCAGTGACTTCGAGTCGAGCGGGATGTCGCAGGACGGGTTCGTGCCGGGGGCGTACTACAGCGCAGACCTCATCGCGTGAGATCGCTAGTAGTTGGTTGAGTAGCGCGCCGTAGGCACGCGTAGCGAAACCTACTTGAGCTACTCAGGGGTTTCGCTACGCGGAGCGCCTCACAGCGCTGCGCTACTCAACCAACTACTCGGCGGCGGTGAAACCCAGCGCCAGCGAGTTCATGCAGTAGCGGTCACCTGTGGGGGTGCCGACGCCATCGGGGAACACGTGGCCGAGGTGTGAACCGCAGCGCGCGCAACGCACCTCGGTGCGTTCGATGCCGAGGCTGTCGTCTGGCAGCAGTTCGACCGCGTCCGGTCGCACTGATTCGTAGAAGCTGGGCCAGCCACATCCGGAATCGAACTTGGTGCCCGCCGCGAAGAGTTCGTTGCCGCATGCCTTGCAGGTGTAGAGGCCGGCACGGTCTTCGTCGAGCAACTCACCCGTCCACGGGCGTTCGGTCGCGGCTTCGCGCAGGACGGCGAACTCCTCTGCGGTCAGCTTCTCGCGCCAGCGCGCATCATCCTGGTCGATTTCGTATGGCACGCCCTCAAGCCTACGAGGCGCCTGCTCACCCGCGCTGAGTCGCAACCTGTCGCGAGCTGCATGGGGCTTGCAACGTCGTGCTCACCTCGCTGGGTTGGTGATGAGGCGGGTATTGCAACCGGTCTCGCCCACCTGAGAGTCGATCCGTCTGTAGGCCCCCGGCGCGACCTTGCCTCTGGCCGATTTCACTACGACGACGCAGTCATGATTTGAGGGAATCGAGAGCGCGGCGATCAGCACGCCACGGTAATCCGTTGTGTCGATCAGGATGAAGTCCTGGGGAAACGCGGCTCGCACGTCCCTCGCGAGGGTGGACGACGTGGCGGTGGCCATCACTTTCTCGAGTTGGGCCATCGCGTTTGCGCTCAAAACGGGTTGTGGACCTGGGGTTGGGAGCGCCCTGGCGTGGATGGCTGGGCACGATTCGGCGGTCGCGGTGCCCAGAGGCCGCGTGCGTTCGATGACCACACGGATGAGGTAGCAATGAGACGCCGAACCCGCGTCGTTGTGTGCGCCAAAGACGTTGGTCGCAGGCTGCGCGTCAATCGACGTCGACAGCCTTACCGTGAAGCGTGCACCGTCTGGGTCGCCGGAGTTTCCCGTCCACGACAGCGGTTGATAGTTGACGTCAGTCGACACGGCTCGAGACTCTTGCACGCTGGTGGCAATCAGAAATGTTGCGTCCCGTGGACCGACCGCCGCGTGCTGGGCTGCATTCGCTAGCGCAGCGGCCGCCCCGTCTACCCGGCGCGAAGCAAGCACCGCGCCATTTGAGGTGTAAGTGCATCCGCTCATCAGTAGCAGAGCCAAACAGGCGACTGCGGCCGCGACGGCTACTCGCACGCACCGAATCATGACGAAAGCTTATGGCGCAATTCTGATTCACTGGAGTAGTGGATGTTGCCCCCGCCCGCACCCTTGACCCGCGGCGTTGGCGAGCGTTGACCGTGCTCATCATGGGCCAGTTCTGCGCGCTGCTTGACGTGAGTGTGACGAATGTTGCGCTCCCATCGATCGCGCGGTCGACGGGAGCCGGGCCATCCGAACTGCAGTGGATCGTCAGCGGCTATGTGCTCGCCTTCGCGCTCATGCCGGTCATCGGTGGAAGGCTCGGCGACACCAGGGGCCGTCGTCGCGTGTTCATCATCGGGCTGACCGGTTTTGTGGTTGCGAGCGCTGCCGTTGGTCTGTCGCCGGCGCCGCTGTTCCTCATCGTCGCCCGCGTCATCCAGGGTATGTTCGGTGGGTTGCTCGGACCACAGGTGTCCGGCTACATCCAGAACGCCTTCCGGCACGAGGAGCGCGGCCGCGCGTTCGCGCGACTCGGCATTGCGGTTGGGGTCGCGACAGCGCTCGGCCCTGTGATCGGTGGCCTGCTCATCGGGCTCGGCGGCCCCGAGTTCGGCTGGCGACTCGTCTTCTTCATCAACGTGCCGATAGGTGTGACCGCAATCATCCTGTCCCTGATGTGGGTCAGAGAGCTGGAGCCGACGGGTGCTCGCATGAAACTCGACGTGCCGGGAGCCCTGCTGCTCGGCGGCACAATTCTGTGCGTTCTGTTCCCCATCGTCGAGATCAACGAATTCCACACCGGATGGCTGTTCCTCCTGTTTATCCCGGGCGGCCTTTTGCTCTGGGCGTTCCTGCGCCGGGAGGCCAGACTGACGATACTGGAAGCGTCGCCGTTGCTCGACCTGAGGCTGTTCCGGGTGCCAACGTTCACGACCGGTGTCGCGTTCGCGGTGGTGTTCTTCTGCAGTAACACCGGTCTGCCGCTGCTGCTCTCGCTCTACTACCAGGAGGGCCTCGGCTTCACGGCACTCGAATCGGGTCTCGGAGTCACCGCGTTCGCCGTCGGATTCGCGGTCGGATCCCCGGTCGCCGGCCGCTTCATCGCCCGCGTCGGTCGACCGCTCGTCGTTGGCGCGGTTTCGCTGTTTTTCGTCGCGACCGTCCTAATTGGGCTCGTTGTTCACCTGTCGTCCGGCGTGACGGATCCGGCGACGGTGATCGTGCGGCTGGTCATCCCTTTGCTGTTGCTCGGTCTCGCCGGCGGGGCGATCGTTACGCCGAACCAGACGCTGACGCTTGCGGACGTCGACCCGATCATCGGCGGAGCAGCCGGAGGAGTACTGCAGACAGCGCAGCGGACGGGCTCGTCCATCGGTCAAACGGTCATCGGAACACTGTTTTTCGTGACGTCTGCCGGAGTAGCGACATCACAGCTGGCAGGTGAGCCCGCGACCGATCCGGCCGCGTTTGCGCGTGCGCTCGAGGTTGGGGTGCTTGGTTCGCTGGTGTTCTCGGGTGCGGCGTTCGTGCTCGGCGTCATCGACCTGCGGAGGCAGCACAACAGGACGCTCGATACGGTGGTCGCGCCGCTCGATTAGAGGACGTGGCAACTAGAGCACGTGCGCGACGAACAACAGCAGCAGGATGTTGGCGAGCAGGAGCCCCGCGACGATGAAAGCCGCAACCTTGTCCTTGAATGTCACCGCGCGACGAAGGCTGTGCGCAACGATGATGGGCTGCTCCTGGGTTGGAGCTGCCGAGTAGTAGTCGGTCCATTCTGTGCCGTTCCACCAGCGACGGCGCGAACGATCGTCTCGGTCGGGGTACCAGCCGGCCGGGATGCGATGTGCGATGTCTGCTGTGACTGCCACGGTTTTCAACCCAGTGATTGATGAACGGTTCGGTTTACTGTACTTCAACGCTACGCCCCTGCCGTGCAGGCTCGCGCGCCCCCGTTCGCGTTACGTATCACAATTCGATTGCAGCTTGCACAGGGACCGTAAAGTGAAGTCCCATGGGCATCCTTGACTTCTTTATGGGCATCCAGGACCCGATCGAGGCCAGCTATCGAATCACCCGGGCATCGAAGCCGCCGGCCAATTCTTCGGTGGGTCTCTGCGACATGGTTGGCGACCTGACGGCGCCCGGTGTCTTCGCGACGGGAGTCGAACATACCTGGCCGTTCGTGTCCGTGACGAAGTGGCCGAGGGTCGGCGACATCCTGCCCGTGCTGGTTGATCGTGACGACCCGGAATTCTTTCTCCGCGTGCAGTGGAAGCAGGTCCCGGAACGCAACCAATAGCTGCATCCATGCAAGTTTGCACTTGAGAAAGTTTGCAGATCGTGCAATAATTTAGGCATGCAAACTTCTGAGCCCGGCCTCCGCGAACGCAAACGCGCCGAGACTCGCACCAAGCTGGAGACCGCAGCCGTCACGATCGTGCTGCGCGACGGCCTCGAGCACGCGACTCTCGACGCCATCTGCGAGGGGGCGGACGTTTCGAACCGCACCTTCTTCAACTACTTCGAGTCCAAAGAGGATGCGATCATCGGCGCGAACTACGCGCACGTCACCGACGAAGCGATCACCGAGATCCTCGGCGCCCGCGAGGGGCAAGACACGGTGGAAGCCGTCATCCGACTCGTCTTCGGAGTTCTGAACCCGACGATCGAGGGCTCCGCGCTGCTCAAGCTGCGCATGAAGGTGTTCAAAGAGTATCCACACCTGCTCGGCCGAATCGCGAGCCAGTTTGAGCGGTTCACCCAGCAACTCAACTCCGGCGTGCAGGCGATCCTGAAGGATTCGCACCGCTACGCCAACGAGACTCCCGCCGAACTCGAAATCTCGGCGGACGCTGTTCTCTCACTCTGTGTCGGCAGCGCTCGCAGCGCCGTCAAGGAATGGGTCGCCAGCGGAAGCACCACGCCCATCGAAGAAGTGATCCAACGGGCCATCGGGCTCGTACGAACGACAGTAGAAAGACTGAAATGACTGACACCATCGCGCTCACCAGCGCACCAACGCAGCAGAAGGATGCCGCCAACAAGCGACACATTCTGCTGATCTTCGCGGGGCTCATGGTCACCATGCTGCTTGCCTCGCTCGACCAGACGATCTTCGGAACAGCGCTTCCCACGATCGTTGGCCAGCTGAACGGCGTCGACCAGATGCTGTGGGTCTCGACGGCGTACATCCTCGCGTCGACCATCATGCTTCCCGTCTACGGCAAGCTCGGTGACCTCATCGGCCGCAAGGGCCTGTTTATTGCGGCGATCTCGATCTTCATCGTCGGCTCGGTCATCGGCGGTATGGCGACCGATATGACAACGCTCATCGCCGGTCGCGCCGTTCAGGGTCTCGGCGGTGGCGGCCTGATGCTGCTGTCGCAGGCGATCATCGCGGATGTCGTCCCCGCCCGCCAGCGCGGACGCTACATGGGCATCATGGGCGGAGTCTTCGCCCTGTCCTCGGTCGCTGGCCCACTGCTCGGCGGTTACTTCACCGACGGCCCCGGCTGGCGCTGGGGCTTCTGGATGAACGTCCCGCTCGGCATCCTCGCCCTCGCGTCCGCGGCGTTCTTCCTTCGCCTGCCGAAGAACACCAAAGGCAAGCCGAAGCTCGACTTCGCCGGTATGGGTCTGCTCGCCATCGCGTCGACGTGCCTTGTGCTCATCACGACCTGGGGTGGCAACACCTACAAGTGGGACTCGCTGACCATCATCGGCCTGATCATCGGTGGCGTCGTCGCGGCCGGACTGTTCGTCTGGGTGGAGCACAGGGCGGAAGAGCCGATCATGCCGCTGAAGCTGTTCAAGGAGCGCAACTTCAACCTGACGACCCTTGCCGGCTTGATCATCGGTATCGCCATGTTCGGTGCGCTCGCCTACCTGCCGACCTACCTCCAGATGGTGACGGGAGTGAACGCGACCCAGGCTGGGCTGCTGCTGATCCCACTGATGGCTGGTCTGCTCGTGACATCCATTGGCTCAGGACAGTTCGTCAGCAAGACGGGTCGCTACAAGGTGCTGCCCATCGTCGGAACGGCAATCACGGCGGTGGCGCTCGCGCTGCTGTCGACCATGACCCCGACCATGCAGGTATGGCAGATCTGCGCATACCTGGCGATCATGGGCATCGGGCTCGGCATGGCCATGCAGATTCTGATTCTCATCGTGCAGAACACGTTCTCGAACTCGGAGGTTGGCACGGCGACCGCGTCGAACAACTACTTCCGCCAGATCGGTGCATCGGTTGGATCTGCGGTCGTCGGGAGCATCTTCGTGGCGAACCTCAACCATCTGTTGACCGTGCGGCTGCCGCAACTGGGCAGCGCAAGTGCCGGCGGTAGCAGCGACTCGTTCACTCCTGCAAAGGTGCTCGCACTGCCGTCCGCGGTGCGCGACATCATCGTCGGGGCGTACAACGACGCGCTGACGCCGGTGTTCCTCTACATGGTTCCGCTGATGCTCGTCGCGAGTGTGTTGCTCATCTTCGTTAAAGAGAAGCCGCTCGCCACCTCGATCGAGCGTGAGCCGGCTGAGGCAGTGCTCGCCGCGTAATGCGAACAAGAAGGGCCGGGGCTTCGTGCTCCGGCCCTTTTTGTCGCCAGCGTTTGCAGTCAGCGCCCGCCGGGAGCTTTACCGATCTTGCCGTTGTACTGCCAGTCCACGAGCCAGGGTGCGACGTTGCTCGCCCAGACCAGGAGTCGATACCAGCCGGGGGCGTAAACCATGCGGCGTGAGCGTGTGAGGCAGCGTTCGATCGCCGAGGCGATGATCTCCGGCCCGGGCATCCGACCGCTCCTCATTGCTGTCATCTCGGTTGCGATGTAGCCGGGTTCAATCAGGGACACGTGGATGCCGCTGCCGGCGACTTCGCGTCTGACCGAATCTGTGAGGCCGCGCAGCGCGAATTTGGTTGCGGAGTAGATGCCGCCGATGGCGATCTCTCCCTTCACCGAACCAACGTTGACGATCGCGCCGCTGTGCTGCCTGCGCATTATCGGGATCACCGCGCGCATCAGCCTGATGGGCGCGAGCAGGTTGGTATCGATCATGAGCTGCACCGAGTCATCCGGAGTCATGATCGAGGCCATTCCGCCGACGCCCGCAATGTTGAGGAGCGCGTCGATGCGACCGCCAATCGCTTCAGCGTCAGCGACCACGCGCGCGACATCCCTCGCCTTGGCGAGGTCGGCGGCGACGGTGATGGCGAGTCCTCCCGCGCCCTTGATCTGAGCTTTCAGGTCGGCGAGCTCCTTCGGGCGACGTGCGACGAGAACGACGGTCCAGCCGAGTTTCGCGAGGTGGATTGCGGTGGCGCGGCCGATTCCGCTTGAGGCTCCGGTCACGATCGCGACCAGGCGAGGGGATGTCATGGGGCGAGTTTAGGGGAGCGCTCAATGACTCTAGGCGAACTCCAAGCAAGATCACGTTTTGATAACGGGCCGCGTAGTGCATGCTGGTTCAACAGCAACGGATGGGTAAGTGATCGACCCGGCGGCCACGGAGTACCGAGGCCGCCGGAGGTCGTTAACGGGCCATTTCGATGAACTGGTTCACGCGCTTGACCAGTGACTTGGAGGCGTGGGGGATACCTCCGGAATTGATCGTGAGGTTACTGCAGCTTGGTAGCCGGTGGAAGAACTGTAGACAAATCGTTCTGCAGGCGCTCGCGCGTCGCCGAATCCGTGCTGAGCGAGATGGCCTTGGCGAACGCGGCACGGGCGTCCTCGGCACGACCCAACTGTTTCAGAAGGTGGGCTTTGGTCGCCCAGAGCGGCTGGAATCTCGGGGCGTCGATCTGGTTCAGGGCGGCGAGGGCGGCATCCGGTCCGTCCGTTTCGCCGGTGATGGCGGCGAGGGAGACTCGCGCGCCGAGGGTCGGGGACATGATCACAAGCGCTTCGTACAGAGTCTTGAGCGCGTGGTAGTCGGTGGGCTGGCCGTCGCGTCGCGCGCAGTGCACCGACTGGATGGCCGCCTCGAGCTGGAATCTGCCGATGCGGTTGAACGTGTGCGCGAGTCGCAGGGCGCGTTCTCCCTGCTCGATGAGATCGGGGTCCCACAGGCTCGTCTCCTGCTCATCGAGCGGGATGCCACCCTCTCTCGCCTTCGCGCGCGACAACGACAGCGCGATGAGTGCGACAAGCCCGAACGCTTCGGGCTCATCACCGAGCAGCATGGCAAGGGTCGTTGCGAGGTAGAGCGCCTCGGCCGACATTGAATCGCGGGTCGTCGCTCCTGAGACGCCCTGCCAGTCGATCGAGTACGCGCCGTAGATGGCTTCGAGCACGGCTGGAAGTCGTCCGGGCATGTCGGCTCGCGTGGGGACGACGAAGGGGATGCCCGCCAGGCGGATGCGCTTCTTTGCACGAACCAGGCGCTGCGCCATGGCGGGCTCTGGCACCGCGAACGCCCGGGCGATCTGCGCCGACTCGAAGCCGAGAACCGTCTGCAGCATGAGAGGAGTGCGAATTCCCGAATCGATCGCTGGATGCGCGCAGACAAAAAGCAGTTCCAGCCGTTTGTCGGGGATCGCGTCGGGGTCAGTCGCCTCCCCGATCGCCGCGACGGTGTCATCGAGGTCGGTGCTCGTGCGGGTCGCTGACGATTTGTAGAGATCGCGCAGTCGATTGCGCGCGACAGTCAGGAGCCAACCCTCCGGATTGTCGGGAACCCCGCTCGCCGGCCAGTTGGCGAGAGCGCGCTCGAACGCGTCGGCGAGTGCGTCCTCCGCGGACTGGATGTCGCGGGTCGGCGCCGCGAGCAGAGCAAGCAGGCGGCCGTAGGAGGTGCGAGCGACTTCCTCAGCGGTGGTTGCTGCTTCCGACATCCGGCACCTCCTTGCCTTGCGCCCTTGGCGCTCTACTCCGTGCGCATAACTCAGGCAGATTCTCGTGCGCAGGCCGCTCGACCCTGGAAAATCGCGGGTCTGGGAGTGCCCGGCCAAATTCTGCCTGAGTTATGCGCACACGTCACGGGTGATGACCAACTCGCGCGGGCGCCGACGCTCAGCCCACCTGCACCCAAGCCCCATCGCGGAAGATGATCGCCGACGGGCGGATCTCGACCGCACCGTACTGCGCCCCCGGACACTTCTCGGCCCACGCGATTGCGGCGTCGAGGTCGGGCACGTCGAGAACGAACGTGCCATTGAGCTTCTCCTTTGTGTCGGCGAACGGGCCATCCTGAACTTGAAGGGTGCCGTCCCGAACCGAAACGACGGTCGACGCGGCGACCGGCTGCAGGATGTCGGCGCTCACGAGCACCCCGGCGGCATCCAGGGATTTCGCGTAGGCGTCGAACGCCGCACGACCCCACTCCATGGCTTCTTCGCTAACATCTGCGTCCGTGGCTTCCTGGCTGATGACAAAAAGTGAGTACTGCATGAGTGTTCCCTTCGCTTTTCGATACTGACACTCCTGTGACGAGCGAGCTAGTGCCCAATCGACAGCCAGCCAGTTTCGGTAAGGTGCTGCGAAACCCCCAACAGAATGGATGTCGCGCTCGTGCCCCGATTCCGCCGTAGCTGGTTCGCGGTGCTGGCCGCGCTCGCCGCCGCGGGTTTCGTTCTCTCCGGTTGTGCGACAGCAAGCGATGCGCCCGACCCAAACACTCCCGTCGCCGGCACCTGCTGGGTGGTCACCTACGCGCAGTACCAGCAACTCCAGGGTGGTGACCTCGCCTCGTGCGACAGTGACCCGCACCAGGCGATCACCTATTCCGTGGTGACCCTCGACCAAAACTTCGCGAATGGCGGCATCGACTCGAACGGTAACCCCACCGCGGCCGTGCAGGAGGCCGCGGCATCCGCCTGCAAGCAGCAACAGGATGGCGCGTTCCCGGGCCTGCCGAACGCGGGGTTGCTGCTCCCAAACATCTACCTGCCGTCGGCCGCCGACTGGAAGGCGGGCGACCGTTCGATCCAGTGCACCATCGCCGAAATCAAGTACGGCAGCGAGGTCAGCGCACCCGAGCTGGCCGACCTTCCTTCGAGCGTCGCCGCCATTCAGGAGCAGTTGCAAACGAATCCGAAGAAGTTCGACCTGTGCGAGAACGATCCGCAGCTGAACGGACCGGATGGCGCGCACGCCACCTACGCGGACTGCACCGGCACCCCGGACTGGTCCATGCTCGCGGCGATGACGATGGATGGCGCGGTCGGCGCCCCGTACCCGGGCGCCACGACTCTCGCCGCGGAGGGCAAAAAGCAGTGCGCCACGCTCGATACCCGCGAAGGCCATGACGTCTTCGCGGAGACTCCAACGGCCAACTCCTGGGCAGAGGGCAACCGCGAACTCGACTGCTGGGTCAACAACAACTGACAACGAGCCACCGCCCGAAAGCGGTGACCCGTTGCAGCTAGTCGCCCTTCACGTTGAGGATCTGCCTCAGCGTGTGCCGCACCTCGACGAGGTCGCTGGCATCGGCCATCACCACGTCGATGTCCTTGTACGCGGCCGGGATTTCGTCGAGGAACGCTTCCGTGTCCCTGAACTCGATTCCCGCCATGGCCTCCCGCAACTGCTCGTGCGTGAAGGTCCTCCGAGCCGTGGTCCTGGAGAACCTCCGCCCGGCGCCGTGCGGCGAGGAATCGAGCGCGAGCTTGTTGCCCTTGCCGACCACGACGTACGACGCGGTTCCCATGGAGCCCGGGATCAACCCCGCCTCACCGAGCTTGGCCGAAATCGCACCCTTCCTCGACAACCAGACATCCCTGCCGAAGTGTGTTTCGTGCTCGGTGAAGTTGTGGTGCGTGTTGATCCTCTCGAGCTCGACTATCGCCTCTCCGAAGAACTCCTCCGTCTGCCGAACGACCCGGTCCATCATCTCTTCCCTGTTGAGGAGGGCGAAGTGCTGTGCCCACCGCAAGTCCGCGATGTACCGCTCGAACTCGGCCGTGCCCTCGGCGAGGTAGGCGAGATCGTTGTCGGGCAGGGAGACCCAGTACTTCTTCATGAGGTCTTGAGCCACGGTGATGTGGTGCCCGGCGATCCGGTTGCCAACGCCCCGGCTCCCGGAGTGCAGGAACAGCCAGACATCGCCCACCTCGTCGAGGCTGACCTCGATGAAGTGGTTGCCACTGCCGAGCGAACCCAGTTGTGCCTCCCACCGCCTCGCGTAGTTGGCCGGCTCAAGGCCGATGGCCTCGGCCCTTGCTGTCAACTCGGCGATCCTCGGCTCTGCGGTCGCGACGATCTTGTTGTTGTGACCTCCGGCCGAAAGCGGGATGGCCCGCTCGATCTGCTCCCTCAACTCCTTCAAGGATGCGCCGCGTGCTTCGACAACCTCAGCAACCGACTTTGCCGTCCACTGCGTCTTGACCGCGATCATTCCGCAACCAATGTCAACGCCAACCGCGGCCGGCATGATCGCGCCCTGGGTCGGGATGACCGAGCCGACGGTCGCGCCCCTTCCGAGGTGAGCATCCGGCATCAAGGCGAGGTGCGGGTAAATGAACGGCATCCTCGAGGCAGTGCGCGCCTGCTCGAGCGTTACCGGCTCGATGTCGCTCGCCCAGCTCAGAAGCCGTTCGGTGATCTTCTCCATTATTCTTTTCTCTCTGTGTGATGTGTGGTTCCCCGTCGCCCGTTGATCGGACGGACGACGGAGAGTGGATGACCGGAGCAGGCCCGAAACGCACTGCAGCGCGCACAGAAAAATAGCCCCGGACCCTGGTGGCGCGGAGCTCGAGACGTCGAAAGGTGACGCTAGATGGACCGCGCGAAGATGGGTCGCCAAAGGATCAGCTGATCGCTGTGCTGCGGATTGAGCTGGTAGCTCATGGCGGCATCCTTCGGTTGGGGCGGTGGCCTTGATGGCCATGTGCCAATGGGCACGGTGCACGACGTTACAGCATCCCGGGCGTGTCGCGCGATGTGTTTGAGCTTTTTTCGGTCACGAATTCATATCGAGTGACCCGGATGTCAGATAGTTGACTGAGCAGTCAGTTCAGTGAGGGGAGCGCAATGAAGATCAGACCGGTGAGAGACGCCGACCTCGACACGATTCTCGTGATCCACAATGACGCCATCCTGAACTCGACGGCGCTCTGGGAAGACGACGTCGTTGGGCGTGGCGACCGCGAAGCGTGGCTCGCGGCCCGCAAGAAGGCGGGAGATCCGGTGCTGGTCGCGGTCGATGACAATGACCGGGTGGTCGGTTACGCAACGTATGCCCCGTGGCGCGCGAAGTACGGCTATCGCCACACCGTCGAGGACTCGATCTACATCGACGCTGAACATCAGGGCCACGGGATCGGTCGCGCTCTGTTGACCGAGTTACTCGCTCATGCCCGCGAGGCCGGTCACCATGTCATGCTCGGCGACATCGAGAGCACGAACGTCGCGAGCATCCGTTTGCACGAGGCGTTCGGATTCGAGCGCGTCGGCCAGCTGAACGAGATCGGCACCAAGTTCGACCGCTGGCTAGACCTGACGATCATGCGCCTCGAGCTCTAGCGCCCTCGCGCACCCCACGCTGCAGCCTCGCGGCGGGAGTAACGACTCCCTCCGGCGGGGAATACTGTCCCGTGGCGGGAGTTGTTACTCCCGCCACGGGACAGTTTCTCCCGCCGAGAAGACGATGCCGGGAATACCGCGTGCGGGTGACTTCGCGCTGCGCGGGGTGACTTCGAGGGGTCCTCATGCTTCAATGGCGAGATGGTCGAGTTCACAACATCCAAAGATGGAACCAGGATCGCCTACGACGTCTCGGGGGAGGGCGATCCGATCATCATCACCGGCGGCGCCTTCAACACGCGAATGTCCCCGGGACCGCTCGTCGGAGCTCTGGATGGCGCCTACCGCGTCGTCACCTGGGATCGCCGCGGCCGAGGCGACAGCGGCAACACCCTCCCGTACTCGATCGAGCGAGAAGTCGAAGACCTGGCTGCGCTCATCGAGGCCTTCGGCGGTTCGGTGAACGTATACGGCCATTCGTCCGGGGCGATTCTGGTGCTCGAGGCAGCGATGCGCGGGGTGGGGATGCGCAAGATCGCGGTCTACGAACCGCCATACACCCCCGGCAACATGGCAGCGATGGCGGGTGTCCAGGAGGCACTCGATGCTGGCGATCCTTCGCTCGCGGCTGTCACCTTCGTGAAGGGCACGGGCGCTGAGAATACCGACGGCCTCGCGCAGTCGCCCTGGTGGCCCGGCATGGTCGCACTAGCAGACACGCTCCCATACGACCTCGCGTTGGTCGGCGACGGCGTCGTGCCGAGCGATCGACTGGCCGCAATCGACGTTCCACTCATCGTGATGGATGGCGGCGACAGCCCGAAGTGGGCCGCCGACGCCTCCATCGCGATCGAGACCGCGGTCGAGGATGGCACCCGCGTCACGCTGGAGGGGCAGACTCACAACGTTGCGCCCGATGCCCTCGCGCCGATCCTGCTCGAGTTCTTCGCCTGATCACCTCAGCGAGTGTGAGCGCTGTCGCTCTCGAGGAGGCGCTGCATAAACGCTATGGCGTGACCGCGGAGGTCGATGCTGGCATCGCGCAGCCACGCCAGTTGGAGGCCGTCCAGGTATGACATGAAGTCGATCGCCTTGTCGTCCGGGTCGCTGAACCAGTCGTCCATGTAGACCGCGAATTGTGTGCGCAGCATTTTCGTTCGCTTCTCGAAGTAGAGGTGCGCCGGGTGACTCTCATCGAGCGACTCTGCCCCGAGAACGGTGAAGAGTTGTACACCGCGGTCGGTTTCCGGGTCGCGTTGCACCCGCAGGTCGACCTAGCGACCGAACCGCGGTGGGGACGCCAGCTGCAGACGTTCGGTGAAGACGCCGACCTGACGAGTCGCCTCGGTGCCGCGTACATCCGCGGCTTCCAGGGTGAGGAGGTCGGCCCCGAGTCGTTGAGGCCATGGTCAAGCACTTCCCTGGCGGCGGTCCGCAAATGGACGGTGAGGATGCCCACTTCGAGCAGGGCCGCGAGCAGGTGTACCCGGGCGACAATTTCGAGCACCACCTGAAGCCGTTCGAAGCCGCATTCGAGGCCGGCGCGCGCCAGGTCATGCCGTACTACGGCATGCCGATCGGTACGAAGTACGAGGAGGTCGGTTTCGGTTTCAACAAGAGCGTCGTCACCGGGTTGCTGCGTGAGCGCTACGCATTCGATGGCATCGTCTGTACGGACTGGGGGCTGATCAACGACGCCGAAATGATGGGCCAGGCGTTCCCGGCGCGCGCGTGGGGTGTTGAGCACCTGACCCCGCGTGAGCGCATGGTCAAGGTTCTGGATGCCGGCGTCGACCAGTTCGGCGGCGAGTTCGCGACCGAGCTCCTCACTGAGATCGTCCGCAGCGGCGATGTCGAGGAGTCGCGCATTGACGAGTCCGCTCGTCGTGTGCTTCGCGAGAAGTTCGCGCTCGGACTCTTCGAGAACCCGTACGTCGACGCGAATCGTGCGGAGGAGATCGTCGGCAGCGCCTCCTTCGTCGCGGCCGGGCTGGACGCGCAGCGCGCATCCGTCACCCTGCTGAAGAACGGCGGCGAAGTTCCCGTTCTGCCCCTGCCGCGCGGCGTCAAGGTCTACGTCGAAGGCATCGAGGCTGGTTTCGTTGAGGGCTTCGGCACGGTTGTCGACCAGGTCGAGGACGCGGATGTCGCAATCCTTCGCATCGGCGCCCCGTTCGAACCCCGGGAGAACTTCATGGAGGCGCTCTTCCACCAGGGTTCGCTCGACTTTGCGCCGGAGACGATCGTGCACGTTCGTGAGCTCGCCGCATCCGCGCCGGTGATCGTCGACGTGTTCCTCGATCGTCCCGCGATCCTTGGCCCGATCATCGAGTCGGCAACGGGTGTTGTCGCGACCTACGGCACGAGCCCTGTCGCACTTCTCGACGTTCTATTCGGAGCCGCTGAGCCGAAGGGCAAGCTGCCGTTCGATGTTCCATCCAGCATGGATGCGGTCGTCGCGAGCCGCTCCGACGTGCCGTTCGACACGAGGGACCCGCTGTTCAGGTTCGGGTTCGGGCTGAGCTACAGCAGCTAGTTTTACAAGCTAAACGACGGATGCCGCGACGATTTCTCGCCGCGGCATCCGTCATTTCGAAGCTAGTTCACGTGGAGCGGTCAGTCGCCCGGGGCGAACGCCAGATATGCCAAATCGCCCAGCTCCTGGCCATCGGGGTGAGCAACCAGGTAGACGGCGTGTTTGCCGCTTAGCGCGCGAATTGACCCCGTGAAGGTAGCCCAGGTGCCGATCGGGCCGTCTACTTCAATCGTCGCGACGACCTCACCGCTCCGCGGATCGTCGAGCAGAACATCCACTCGCCCCTGGCTTGCCGGGTTGACGTCGATGCTGATGTTGGCAGCAGTGACCTCCGTGCCGAAGTCGAAGTACTTGTACCCGACGGTGTCGCCTTTCCGCAGGCGACTGACCACGGGCAGTTCACCGTCTGGGTTGTCGTAGACGCGCTGGTCGATGACGGGGCTGTTCTTGCCGCTGACGACCTTGCTGTTCGTGAGGTAGCACGCCATGTACGCGGGCCAGCGGTGGAATGCGCTGAGGGGCTTCGTGCTGAACCCCACCGAGGTGTGCTCGGCCTGCTCAAAGCCACCATCGGCGCTTCGTGTCAAAGGCACGACGCAGGCGGAGCGTCCCGCCTTCGTCTGGCGGTGGTAGATCTGGTACCACTGGCTTTCGACGGAGAACATTCCACCGTGGATGTTGCCGGTGTGATCTGTGGGTGTCTTTTGGCCGTTGAACCGGGCGTTGCCCAGGGCAACGAGCGGACCGGCCGGCGTGAACGGGCCATGCGGCTTGTCCGCGACGGCGTAGTACATCCCGTTGAATCCGCCGCTTCCCATGGCGTAGTAGCTGAGCACGAATTTTCCGTTGATCTCTCGAATCGAGGGACCGTTCACGTAGTGCGCGTCCTTGCGGCTCTTGACCACCATGTCGAGGGCGAGCTTGGGGAAGCTGCCGCGGAAGATCTGTGTGGCGTAGCCGCCGGTCTCGTTCGGGACGACGGTGCGCATGTCGTGCGTGTCGAGCTCAACGACATAGCAATTGAGAAGTCCGAAGTAGAGGAACAGCCGCCCGTCGTGCAACAGCAGAGCGGGATCGTATGGGTAATTCTTGACCCTGAGGCCTCGCCGGCTGATCGCTGCCCTGCCGCCGAAAAAGGCCTTATCCCCGTCGTCTATGCCGTCTTTGCCATCGTTCCAGCCGACGGGTTTCGCACTCTCGGGGTACCGCACCCTGCCCACGTATTCGAATGGGCCGACCGGCGAATCGGCGACCGCCATCGCGATGCCCGATTCGGACAGGCCGATTCCGTAGTACAGGTAGAACTTGCCGCCGAGTTGCACGACATCCGGTGCGAAGAGGTGGGACTTGATCCCGAGTTTGTCGCCACGCTCGGTCATCGCCCGTGCGAACGGATCCTGCGCACGGCGGAAGATCACGCCCTCGTAGCGCCAGTTGGCCAGATCGGTGAGCGGCGCGGAGTAGCAGACGTAGTCGCCCGCGCACATGACAGCGGTGCCGTCGGCCAGGTCATGCGACCCGTAGACGTACACCCGGTCCCCGAAGACATGCGGCTCGCCATCCGGTATGTATTCGTTTGCCGGAAGAAAGGGGTTAATCGATGCGACGAGGGTGCCGTCAGAAATCTGCATGGTGCTCACATTAAAAGTTTTGAGCTTCCGTCGGGACGGTGGGGTTCGCCCACGCGTCCCGACGGAAGCCGGATGGTTTTGTCGGTGTTAGCGGGATGCCTTGATCGGCAGGACTGCAAAAGCGCCGAGAATACTCAGCAGAATGCCGACCGGGAACAGCCCGATGAACCCGACGCTGAGGACAATCGCGCCGGCAATGGCAGGAGCAAGAGCCTGCGGCAGCGTGGCCGCGATGTTGACGACGCCGAGGTCCTTCGCGAACGACTTTGCGGAAGGCAGCACCTGGCTCATCAGGGCGCTGTCGACCGCCATGAACATGCCGAAGCCGAAGCCCGAGATGAAGGTCATAGCCATCCACGCCGGTAGCGTGTGCGAAACCATCGGGAACACCAGCGCGATCGCGACCAGTACAGACGACCCGAAGATGAACGGCTTGCGGCGGCCGATCTTGTCGGACAGTGGTCCTGAAATGATCGTCGAGATCAGGATGCCGGCGAGGCTGATCAGACCGAGCTCCGGGATGACAGTGGCGGGGCTCTTAATGCCGATGTAGTCCGTGAGGATGTACAGCTGGTATCCGGTGACGGTGAAGTAGCCGGCGTAAAGCAGCGTGCGGCCGGTGAAGGCCCAGAAGAAGTCGGGGTGCTTGATCGGGTTGACCCAGAACGTCTTCAGGAAGTCGATGAACTTGAAGCGCTCGAGTACGAGGTCCTTGCTGGAGTGGTCCGGGTTGAAGATTACGAACAGCGACAGCATGAGGACAGAGAAGACCGCAAGGAACACGTAGCCGGCTCCGACGTTGCCAAGGAACGCCGAAGCAACGATCTGGCCGCCGAGTGCGCCCACCATCGTCCCGATTCCAACCAGGGAGGAGAACACTCCACGACGCTTGACCGGGATCCGGTCGGGCATGATCGCACTCAGGGGGCCTTGCGCGAAGTTGAAGGCAGTCTGAACCAGCGTCGCGACGATCAGGACGCTGACGAACGAGTTGGCGAATGCCAGGCCGACCAGGGAGAGGGCGCCGGCAAGGGATCCGACGAGCATCCAGGGTGCGCGACGTCCGAAGCGCGACCGCGTGCGGTCAGACAGTTGGCCGACGATCGGCTGCGCAAAAAGCGCGAAGATCGCACCGACGGTCGACACGATGGCGAAGTTTGCGATCTTGTGCGCGGGGTCAATACCTGCGACCTGCGAAGGCAGGAGGAGGCTCAGGAACGAGCCCCAGATGATGAAGATGCCGAGGTTGGCGGGGATGATCCACCACATCAACCGCCGGACGCCCTTGATTGGTGTTGGCGGGTCTTCGTTTCCGGCAGCCGCCTCGATGAAGGAGGCCTCGGCGAGGTCGGAGGTGGGAGAGGTCATGGTAAGCCTTTCATCGTCCTTGATGACCGACTGGAGCGTCGGCGGTAAAACCATACGACACAATGGTTTTTAATTCAAAACCGCTAGCCTTGTGACGTGAGCAGACCAGCCCAATACGCCAAGGGAATCGCCAAGCGCGCTGAAATCATCGATACAGCTCTGCAGCTCATCGGTTCCGCCGGGTACGACAAGATGACGATTCCCGAGCTCGCGAACGCGGTCGGCCTGAGCCAGCCCGGACTCATCCACTACTTCGGTACGAAGGACCAGCTATTCGTGGAGATTCTTCGCGAGCGGGACGCGCGAACCGAGCGGGCGGCAGCCGGCGTGTTCGTACCTTCTCGTGTCGCGCTGGAGAACCAATCGGTACCCGGTCTCATCGAGCTGTACACGCATGTGATGGTCGAGTCGTCGGCGCCCGGTCACGTTGGCCACGAGTTCACTCGTGCGCGATACGAGCGAGCGCGACGCGAAATCGCCGAAGCTCTTCGTCAAGCGCAAGCCGAGGGAAGGGTCGACCCGAGTCTTGACCCCGCGAAGACTGCAGCCGTCCTTTTCGGGGCATGGGACGGTCTTCAGATCCAGTGGATGCACGACCATTCCATCGACATCTCGGCGCACCTCGACTACCTCTGGCGCACTCTGATCGGCATTACGGATGACGCCGCGGTTTCCTTCGCCGGTTAACGACGGATGCCGCGACGATCACTCGTCGCGGCATCCGCTTCGTTCATTGGGGGAACTTTAGGCTGCAGCCTTGACCGTGGCCTTCTTGGCTGCGGGCTTTGGGGCTGCGACGATCTCGATCTTGCGAGCCTTCGCCTTCTCGGCGACCGGGATGGTGACGCTCAGCACGCCGGCGTCGTAGCTGGCGCTGATGTTCTCGCGGTCGACCTGGTCGCCTAGGGTCAGGCGACGAACGAAGGAACCGCTGCGGTTCTCGCGGGCGAGCCACGCGCGACCCTCTGCGCTCGGAGCGACACGCTCCGCACGGATGGTCAGGTACTGGCCGTCAACGTCGAGATCGACCGAGCTCGGATCGATGCCCGGCAGGTCGGCGTTCAACGTGTAGTGGTCGCCGTCGCGGTACAGGTCGATCGGCATCTTGTAGAGGACTGACATTGTTCTTGCACTCCTTCGCGTGGGCCGCGATAGCAGCTCGACGGTTCAAGTATTCAAAGTTGAGTCGGTGTGACTCAACATCGACAAATTTAGCACTCGGTGGTTGAGAGTGCTAACGAATTCACCCCGTTTCTCGCAGGGCGAACGAGCGCCGCGCGACCCCTCCGGGTGTCCGTAACTCAGGCAGATTTTGCGGGGCAGGCAAAGTCGACCTGGAAATGCGCGGGTGTTTGGTGGCCCGGCGCATTCTGCATGAGTTATGGACAGCAGCGGCGGCGAAGAACCCTGGTCGGAGGTTGCCGCAATACTGAGTGCATGCCAACTGAGGTGACCGCAACTGACATCCTGCGGCTGCGGCTCGCGACACAGCGGGTCGATCCGACGCCGGACGCCACGGTCGCGGACACGGTGCGCCACCTTCTCGCAGTTCAGGCACAAGACTTCGCGCAGGCGCTCTGGGCCGTCGGAGTTCGCACTCCCGGGTCAATCCGCGACGACGTGCTCGCGGCACTGGAACGCGGCGACGTGGTGCGCACGCTTCCCATGCGCGGAACCCTCCATTTCGTCCCACCTGAAGACCTCGGATGGATGTTGGCGCTCACCTCCCAGCGCTCGCTGCAGGGTGCGGCGACGCGCTTCGAGCGACTGGGCCTTGACCGCGCGACGTTCGACCGCGCAGCCGAGATCGTCGAGCGTGAGCTGCGCGGTGGCAACTCGCTCACTCGTGACGAGTTCACGAAGCTGCTCGACGCGAACGGCATATCGCCGGATGGTCAGCGCGCGTACCACATCATCTTCTACCTGACCCAGCTCCCTCTGGTGTGCTGGGGTCCACCGCGCGGGACCCAACAGGCTCTGGTGCTCGTCGACGAGTGGATTGCGAGCCCGCGACGCTTGGATCGGAGTGGGGCACTCCAGGAATTCGCGCTCCGCTACTTCACCGGCCATGGTCCGGCGACCGATCGCGACTTCGCCTGGTGGACCAAGCTCACGCTCGCGGATGCGCGTGCCGGCATCGCCGCGGCGTGCGCCGAGTTGACCGAACTTCGTCACGGCGGGTCGAGCTACTGGATCGCCACGAGCGAGCTGGATGCGGCCGCGACATCCCGGATGGGATCCCGCGTGCACGCGCTGCCCGGCTTCGACGAGTACCTGCTGGGCTACGCCGACCGATCACTGCCTCTCGCAGCGGAGCACGCAGATCGCATTGTTCCCGGCAGCAACGGCATCTTTCTGCCGACGATCGTCTCGAAGGGCCGCATCGTTGGCACGTGGCGTCGCAGGCCAAAGTCGAAGACCGCAGCGATCGACCCAGAACATTTTGAAACGGCAACTCGTGCCGAGCAGGCCAGCTTCGAACGCGCGGCGAAGGCGTACGCGAGGTTCGTGGCTTCCTAGGCCGGCGGCCACACCCCGATGATGACAGCCATCACGAGCAGGGTGACCAACTCGTGCGCGATGTTGAGGGTCGTGAGACCGGCCGGTCGGCCTTCGAAGGCGTCGTGCGTGATCATTCGCGCGGCGGTGAAGCCGGCCCACAGCAGGAACGCGGTGACGAGGGCGTTGATGAGGAAGCTCCCGCCGTAGAAGTGCTGCGAGATGTCCACAGCACCGGCGAGCACCCAGGCGGTAATGAAACTCACGATGACCGTGGTGACGATCGCGCCGATCGCATCCCGACCGTTGCCGGAGGGCTTCACGCCCGTCTTCTTCATCCAATAGTTGCCGAACACCCTCGGGGTGTACCAAATCGAACCGATGACCATGGTCGAGAGGGTGGCAACGAGCACGGCCCAGTAGTTGATGGCGGGTATCACGAGCAGCCTTTCGTCGGTGCTGAGAAGCGGTGCTGAGAAGCGGTGCGGAGAAAGCGGTGCTGACAATGCGTTCACCGCATACTAGCGACGCACCCGCGCGGTAGCGTGTAATTCATGACCTCGGTTCCCAACGTGACCCTCAACAATGGCGTACAAATTCCGCAGCTTGGGTTCGGCGTGTGGCAGGTTCCGCCCGAGCAGACCAAGGAAGCGGTCTTCGACGCACTGCGCGTCGGCTACCGCCACATCGATACCGCCGAAATGTACGGAAACGAGAAGGCCGTCGGCGAGGCAGTGCGCGAGTCTGGCATCGCGCGTGGCGACATCTTCGTGACGAGCAAACTGAACAACCCGTTTCATGCTCGGGATGCCGCGTTGAAGGCTTTCGACGTCACGATGGAAACGCTTGACATCGACTATCTCGATCTGTTCCTCATCCACTGGCCGATGCCCGCGGTAGGCGATTACCTCGAGACGTGGAAGGCGCTCGAAGAGATGCACGCGTCCGGTCGCGTGCGCGCAATTGGCGTCTCGAATTTCCAGCCTCCACACATCCAGCGGCTGCTGGACAACGCCGACATCGTCCCCGCGGTGAACCAGATCGAGTCGCACCCCTATCTGACGCAAGACGACGTGCGTGCATTCAACTTCGACAATGACATTGCGACGGAGGCCTGGTCACCGCTCGGATCTGGCGTTGTGCTCGGCGATCCGGTCATCGTTGGGATCGCGGAACAGCTGGGCAAGAGCGATGCGCAGGTGATTCTGCGCTGGCACATTCAGCGCGGCGACATCATCTTCCCGAAGTCGGTCACGCACGAACGCATCGTCGAGAACTTCAACATTTTCGACTTCGAACTCAGCGAGAGCGACATGGCGACCATCACGGGGCTCAATCGCAACCAGCGCACCGGCCCGGATCCCGACGACTTCAACTGGATCCCAAGCACGTAACTCAGCGCCTACTTGCCCAGCAGCTCGGATGGGTGAGTGAGACGCCACCAGGCACTTGGCCCCTTGATGGATCCCTGCAGAACGATGGGTACGCTCACCGTGCTCTTGCCTGCCGTCCAGGTGATTGTGCCAACTTTCTCGCCGTCTTTGCCGGTCTTGATGGTCGTGGTGGTCATGCTCGAGGTGATGGGTTCGTTCGACCAGGTGAGAGTGTTCGCGCTCTTGCCCAAGACCATGCTTGCTTCCGCGCCCCACGGTGTCGAGTACGTGCCGACGACATCGCCCTGCGTGCCCAGTTGTACCTGATGGAAGCCGGATTTGATGCTTTCGATGAGCGCGCGCACCTCGGTGTCGACGGAGGTGCGGCTGTAGCCGGCGAGCATCACGCCAGTGAGGGTAAGCGGCGTTGGAGTGCCAACCGGCACGACGGCCGAAAACAGCAGGTCTGAGCCACCTGGCACGAGGGTGCCTGTCTTGATGCCGTTGATTCCATCGGTGCCCAACAGGTCATTGGTGTTCGGCATTCCGGCGAGCAACGGAACGTCGAGGCTCTTCCTCGCCACTATCGAGGCAATCGCCGGATTGGCCATTGCGAGTTTGCCCAGCGTGATGAGATCACTGGGGGTGCTCTTGTTCCGCGCGTCGACACCGGTGGGCTCAACCACTGTCGTGTGAGTCATCCCGTGCGCGTTCAGCCACTTCCGTGTGGCGTACACATAGTTGGCCTCGGAGCCGAACGCCCAATCGGCGACGGCCTCCGCGTAGTTGCACGCTGATACCACGAGCATCGTCTCGAGCGCGTCACGCTCCGACATCGTGCTGCCGGTGGGCATCTTGGCAATGGTTGCGTTGAGCGCAAAGTACTTGTCGTAGAGCTTCTCGTCTGTCTTGTCGAAGGTGAGGGTGGGCCCAGACCCCGACGCGCTCAACGGCTTGGCGCTCAGCACGACCATTGCTGTCACGAGCTTGCTGATGCTCGCCATGGGAAGCGCACCGTTCCCGCCGCTGGAGGCAAACACGCCATTGGCCTTGGGCCCGAGGTAGTCGTCGGCGCCCGCAACACTGAGTGCGGTCTCGCCCTCTTCTGGCATCGTGATCTTCGCAGCGGCTGGGGCGGCGACATCCGGTCGAACCGTCGTTGCGGCCGCGGCGCCGACCGGTGCCGTCAGAGTGATGCCGACATAGCTGGTGATCGTCGCGATGACGAGCACTGCGACAACGATGCCAATGATGCGCCCCCGCCAGCGACGTTTCGAGTGCGTGCTGGGCACGTCGGCGTCGTCGGCCCATGGCTCGCCATTGCCGGGACGACGCCATTGGTAGACCTGAGTGGGGTTGTCGTCCCCGTCCTCCGATTGGAGAAGTATTTTCGCGAGTTCGTCAAGCCCGTCGGGCGGTTCGTGCTGGGTCACGACAAGCGGCTCCTGGGACTGCGATGAGGATTTCTAACCATTCCATCATGGCAGTCGATGAATTACCTGAACGCGGACTCTTCAGTCGCTACCTTCGCTCGCTTCCGCTGCCGTCGTGAAGCAGCCGAGTATGCGGCTCCATCCTTCCTGGAAGCTACCGCCGAGATAACCGCCGGGCAGCGCGCAGGCCTCGGAAAGCTGCTCCTCGGTGAGGTTCTCCCAGCCTCGATGCTCCAGATCGACGCGCGTGACATTCTCGCCCTCAGCCGAGAATCTCAGCTCGACCTCCGTCGGAGTGCCCGTGATGTTCCAACTCATCGCGAACCGATCGTGCGGCTCCCAGGCGAGCACACGGCCCCACTCGTGCTCGGAGTCGTCGTGCCAGGTCTCGTACACGCGCCCGCCGAGTTGACGTTCGAACGTCACTTCGCGGATGCGCTCCTTGCCCAACGAGAACGGTTGCAGAGGCCACCACGCTCCGAGTTCGCGCACGAACACGGCAAATGTGTGTTGCTGCGAACTGCGCACAGTGATGGATTGGCGTACGGGTGGTCGGCGCAGAGCCGTCACGTTCGATTCGGTCGTCACTCTTCATCCTCCCGTTCGGCCTCAACGAGTGCTGCGGCCGTGCGGAGCGAACTCGACCACATCCCCTCGAGGAACTCCCTCAAGTCTGCTAGCCCTTCAGGTCTCGCGCGATAGAGACGGCGCGTTCCGTCACGTCTCTCGGTGACGAGACCAGCCTCCCTGAGCACTGTCAGGTGCTGGCTGACGGCCGTGCGAGTGACATCGAAGGTCTCTGCGATGTCGCCCGCCGATCGCTCGGTGTCGGCGACCAATCGCAGGATGGCGCGGCGCCGGGGTTCGACGAGTGCGCGCAGCGTACGATCGGTGGGATCTTCGCGCTGCGCGGGGGCTACGCCCAAAGCCCGACCTGATTGCCATCCGGATCGCTGAATATTGCGAACGAGCCGAAGTCACCAGGCAGTGCCGTCGGCTCGACCAGCTTTGTCCCGCCCAACTGCTCGGCACGCTCGAGGTAACGCGCCAGATCGTCGACGCGCACGTACACCTTCACGCCGACATCGCCCGGATGCATCGACGATCCGATTCCACCGATCACGGCGGACTCACCGGCTCCGGTATCGATGAGCGTGTAGTCGCCCATGCTCGGTTCGTTCTGCAGCGTCCAGTCAAACAGGTCGGCGTAAAAGGATTTTGCTCGCCCCAGATCGTCGCTGACAATCTCGAACATCGCTACTGGCTGGCCCATCGCTCTTCCCTTTCATTCGTGACTATTCACTAACGTTAGCCAACACTAACAGAAGAAAAGGAGGTACGAAAAGAGCGAGCTTTCAGTCATCGGGGACGAGCGACCGCTCGAGCGCGGCAAGGATGGGTAGCTGCCCCATTACCAACCGCCGGGATGCGTCACGTACAGACATCCACTCGACCCGGTCGATCTCTGGAAAGTCCTGAAAGTTGCCGGACCTCGGGGGCCACTCCAGCGCGAACGTGTTGCTGTTCACCTGCGGTACCTCAAGATCGGATTCCGCCGCGAATGCCGTCACAACCTTGCCAGACGATTGACGAAATTCGCCCAGGGACAGGTAGTCGACAGCTGGTGCGATGACACCGACTTCCTCGAGAAACTCGCGCTTCGCGGCGACCAGCGCTGGCTCACCGCTCTCGTATTCGCCCTTGGGAATCGACCACGCGTGGTCGTCTTTCCTGCCCCAAAACGGGCCGCCCATGTGCGCGATGAAAACCTCGAGTTGCCCGTCGCGTCGACGCCAGAGCAGGATGCCCGCGCTGTCGACACGAGCCACGATCAGTGCCCGGCGTGCGCGGCTGTGAGCTCGGGTACGACGGCCGGTGGACGGATGAGGAATGCCGCTGGAATTGCCAACACCGAGATGATCGCCGCAACCAAAAAGGCGTAGTGCACGCCGATCGCCGTCGAACTCGCGGTGGCATTGCCGGCCTCGTCGAACACGAGATGCGAAGACATGATCGTCACGAGCAGCGCGGTTCCCGCGGCTCCGGCCACCTGCTGAACCGTGGCGATGATCGCACTGCCATGCGAGTACAGCGACTCCGGAAGAGAGCCGAGACTCGCGGTGAACAGGGGCGTGAACAGGAGCGCGAGGCCAAAGCTGAGCGCCAGGTATGCGGCGAAGATCCACCATACGTTGGTGTCCTTGGTTGCGAGCGTGAGCAGCCAGAAGGTGCCGCTCGTCACGATGGCGCCGGTAGTGAGCAGCCCCGTAGGTCCGTGACGGTCATAGAAGCGGCCGACAAACGGAGCCAGCACGCCCATGAGCAGACCGCCGGGAAGCAGCAACAAACCCGTGCTGATGGGCGAAAGACCGAGCACCGTCTGAAGGTAGATAGGCAGCACGATGATGATCCCGAAGAAGGCCATCATGCTCAGCACGAACATGATCACCGAGTACGTGAATGTGGGCGACTTGAAGGTGCGAAGGTCGAGAAGCGCTTCATCTCGCTTCTGCAGCGACAGCTGCCGAAGCACAAACAAGACGAGCGCTACGACGCCGACACCGATGGGCAACCAGCCGACGTACCCAATAGTCTCCGCGGTCGCAGTACCGAGATTGCTGATTCCGTAGACGAGGCCGCCAAACCCGAACGCGGAAAGAATGACCGAGAGCACGTCGAATCGGGTGTGTTTGGG
>DASXNG010000217.1:0-3968 GCA_036495225.1 Galbitalea sp. | reverse complement strand
ACATCGGCCCGTCAGATGGCTTCATCCGAACGTGCCGCCTGCACAGGATCCTCCCACACCCCGAACACTTCCCACCGCGTTCAGGTGGGAATTTGGTTCCGCATTCCACGCAGGTGAAGGGGACGATCATGGGGAGATGATAAAGGAATCGTGGACTCCGCTTCGAATTCCATCGTGGCAAAGCCGACACCTGTTCCTTTCACGACCTTTCCCGAGAACCGGACCGCCTCCAGAGTTCATCCGCTCCGTGGTTTCGGCGTTCCAGGCATGCGAACCTTCCATTTGCAGCGAGAAGTTCGAGAAAGCTGATCAGCGACGAGCTGTTGCACGTCATCCGTCCGTCAGCCGCCGAGGCCGCGCAGAGAATGAAGAGGTGCTGTCCGCTTGATTGGCTTTCAAAGCGATTTTGAAAGCCGAAAGTCATTACTGGAAACCGCGGTTTTGTTCGAGAAGTGGTGGGCCTGACGTTTACCAGTTGGAACCGTGTGGGGGAGTGGCTGAGGCACATCGCAGCGCTGTGAGCCACCGCGGGAACCGCGTGACCGCCACGGCGTTTTGCCGTAATCTGGAGCGACGGAGTTTCAACAATGGCCGCCCTTGACTGGTCGCAGTGCCAGGTCGTCGAGAGCATCCCCGGCAAGGTGAGCGGCGCCTGGGTGTTCAAGGGCACTCGTCTGCCCGTGGCCACTGTGATCGAGAATCTCGAAGACCTGAGCGTCGAGGAGATTATTGAGCAGTTCGACGTGACGCGGGAGCAGATCACCTCGGTCCTTGACTTCGTGGCTGCGAGCCTCCGGACCGAATCGGTTCCTGCCGGTGCTCGTCCTCTTTGATCACGGAACGCCGAAGGGGCTGATCGGCGCGCTTTCTGGGCATACCGTCGACACTGCACAAGCCAGAGGCTGGGACACGCTCAGCAACGGCGCGCTGCTCGACGCCGCCGAGCGAGCTGGCTTCGAGCTCCTGCTCACGACAGACCGGCGGATTCAATATCAGCAAGATCTTCGTACCCGCCGCATCCACTTGTTGTTGTGACAGGCAGCACGAAGTGGTCACAGGTTCGGCAGCATGCCGGTCGCATCGCCGCCGTTGTTGCCGCCGCGACGCCGGGCAGCTACTCCGAGGTCCAGATTCCCTTCGAGCCGAAGCCTCGCAGATGATCGAACAGTTGCTGTTCAGGCGCATGGTTCGATTCCCGTTTGCGGTCGGCTCCGACTTCACAGAAGTGCGGTTTGATGGTGAACCTAAATTGCGCTGGAACCAGCTCGACAGGTGGCTACAACAATTGGATGGTATCCGCCGCGTCGCATGATTTGGTGTGCGCCGGGTGCGGCGGCACGTCGAGCCTCAGGCGCGGGCTGGTCCGTCGCCGTTATGAATCCAGCAGTTACCTGTGACCGACAGGATTGACAAACCTGACGGGGCCTTGCGAAATCCTACGAAAAACCCTTGCTGGAACCCTTCGGGGAAAGTGGCAGCATGGTCGGTGGAACCGGTCGTCGAAGGCTGTCGCGAGCGGGGTCCAGCCGCTGGGAACCGACGCTGCCCCGGCGTCGGAGGCTGGTGCCCCGCTCCACGACCACGACTGGACATCCTAACGCCCGCAAATGAGACCAGCCGTTCAGCGCCTCGGAGTCGAACCGAGAACCCGCAGATTAAGAGGCCAATGAAAAAGCCCGAATAGCTCAAAAACGACCGCGATCTTGTATTCGGAAGGCTGATTTGTCATCGTCCAGGCCGAGTGATTAGATTGCCCCGGATCATGGCAGGCAAAGGATGAAAGAGAATCGCACTCCCAATTACGGCCTGGATGCCCCGGTGGCGGTGCGCAACATGCTCATCGTTGCGGCGGTGGGGATCATCTCGCTGATCGCGCGGCTGCTGGGCGTGTGGTCCAGGCAGGATGCCATCGCGGTGATCGCCCGGCCGTTGATGGTGGCCGGCCCCACCTGCGCCGCGATGGCGTTGTGGATGATTTACGACAGCAAGATCGGGAAGGTACGCGAGCGGGACACATATCTCGACAAGATCAACTGGAACGGACGCGAACGCGTGCTGGATGTGGGGTGCGGGCTGGGCCTCTTTCTCATCGGCGCGGCCAAACGTCTCTCGATCGGCCGCGCGGTCGGCATCGACAAATGGCAGCAGCAAGATCTCAGCGGCAACAGCGCAGCGGGCACGTTACGCAACGCGACGATCGAAGGCGTCGCCGATAAAGTCGACGTGCACACCGGTGATGCCCGAACACTTCCCTTCCCTGACGCCAGCTTCGACGTGGTGCTCTCGAGTAGTGCGCTGCACAACATTTACAACGCGGGCGAGCGGCAGACCGCCGTGCGCGAAATCGCGCGCGTGTTGGCGCCTGGCGGGCGCGTGCTCATCGTCGACGTGCGACACCTGTCGGCATACGCCGCCACTCTGCGCGACGCAGGGTTGACGGATGCGCGCTGCGTGCAGGGTGTGTTCTCGTATCTGCTGACCGTGATCACGTTCGGCTCGGTGCAATGGGGCTACGTGATCGGCAGCAGGGTGATCGGCAGCAAATCGTGATGCGATTTAGACGTCGCCACACGACGGCAACTTTGCTTCTCGGGTCAGGGCGTGCATCCGCGCGTTGTGATGGAGACGCTCGGGCATTCGCAGGTGTCACTCACGCTCGATACGTCTTCGCAGGTGCTCCCAAGCCTTCAGGCACAGGCGAACTCGCTCAACGACGCGACTGGCTGTCAGATTGGCTGTCAGGGCTAGAACGATCCGTCTGATCAGCGTGAAGAGATCGAAGAATCCCTAAAGGGAAAGTGGTGAGCCGCATTTTCGCGAGTTGGAACCAGCTGGACGTGTGGATGCGGCAGGTCGACGGCCTTCGACGAGCGGCGTGAGTGCCTGGCGCGGGTCCTACCTCGCTTCGCGCCCGTGGTAGATCCGAAGCATCAGAATGGAGCCACCATCGTACCGGTACTGAAGGGCGTAGGTACCCCCGAGCACCTGGAGGAGGAGTTCACGGTATTCCTCGCGGCCTGCGATCGCTCGTCCCAGCTTCGGATGTCGCCGGAGAACGTCAGTCCTCTCGACAAGTTCGTTCGCGATACGCGCCGCGAGATCGGGAAACCGTTCGTGAAGGAATACCGCGAATCGATCGAGGTCGGCGACAGCGTCCAGCGACCACTCGATCTCTACGGGTCCGGCCACGGTCGGAACCCGGGCGTGCCCCACGTGCGGAGCCACTGCACGACACGGTCATGCGGCACGCGAGAGCCTTCAGCGGCTCTGGCCGATCGGCGATCGAGTTCTGCGACCTCATGGGTCTCTGCTTCCCTGGACGCGCTGTCAAGGGCCGCAAGCTCGGCGATCAGCTGTGAGACGGTCACGCCGAGTTCGGCGGCTCGGGTCTGGAGCACATCCGCAGTGTGCTTGTCGACCTCAATGCTGACGTTGGCGCTCATGGCACCAGAATAGCCGATTCTACGGCCGCCGACTCGATCTGCGTGCCTCCGCATCATCGCGGTTCGATTCCCGTTTGCGGGTCGGCGATGAGTCCGGCCGCAAGTCGTTGTGGACACGAGGGAGATCTGTGGTGAGCCAAACGGTCGCCAGTTGGAACCGCATCGCGGAATGGCGTCGGCGCGTCGATGGGGTCCGGCGGACCGCGTCAGCGGCTACTTCGTGATCCCTTCCGTTTCGGACAGACCCAAGAAAACGAAAATCGCACGGTTGAGGCTCTTGATGTCTTCGGATGCGAGCAATCCGACCAGCTTTCCGAGGCGGCTCTTGGGCACCGCTGTCACTTGTCGACCATCAACCGCCATGGCGTCTTCAGCCCATTCCTGGTGCTGGGCTGAAGGGGAAGTCTGAAGATCGGTGCCGCCGTCGGATCGGTGGTCACCGGCACACAGCGATCGACTCGTTGGCGTCGAATCGATCGTCCTGAACAATGACCGCAGGACGCGGTTTGCCCGCATAGGCGGCGC
>DASXNG010000216.1:0-2590 GCA_036495225.1 Galbitalea sp. | reverse complement strand
ACCTGGATGTCGAGAAGATTCTCGAGGATCTTCGTGCCCTCCCGGAAGATCTTGTCGAACCCGGTGGGCGTGAAGAAGTCGAAACCATCCGGCGTGATCCGTGCGCAGAATTCGTCGCCGGTGCCGGTCAGAATGACCACGTGGTTCTCGGGATCGTCGCCGATGTCACGGAAGGCCCGAACCAGGGCTTCGTGGACCTGGCCATTGAACACGAGCGGGCCGCCTGCTGAATGCAAGGCGACTTCGAGGATGCCGTCTTCGCGCTTCATCTTCACGTTCTCGTATTTGTTGCGATAGGTGTCGAACACAGTCGTACTCCCTGAAATCCGGCGTCAGTGACTGGAGACCGTCACAATCGTACCGCCGAAAGGGAGCCCGTGGCGCTCCGCCGCACGGATGAGGCAGCATCTCAGCTCGTTAGTCTCTGACGTTGTGCCCATCGACGAACGCGCATTGGGGTTGACACGCCCGGTGACGTTAGTTAGAATTCTAAATATCGTGACGTCCAGAGCCGCACAGCAGCCCGCGCCAGCGCGTGATGCCGACCGAGCCGCAACGCTGAAGTTGATCGTGGCGTTGGGACGCGCGCTCCAGGCGCTCGAGCGGGCTGTCGGACCGCAACTGGTGCAGCAGGGATTGAGTCTGACCGAGTTTGCGGTCCTGGAGGTCCTGCATCACAAGGGACCGTTGCGACTCGGCGAGATCCGGGACCGCATTCTCCTTACGGGCGCGAGCACGACCTATGTCGTCAAGAAGCTCGAGGAGCGTGGCTTGATGCGGCGGCGGTCATGCGCCGAGGATTCGCGCGTGGTGTTCGGTGAGCTGACCGCCAAGGGCCGGGCGTTGATCGAGGACGTGTTTCCCGCTCACGTCGAGTTGCTGCAGCAGGCGATGGGTGGTCTGACAGTGTCGCAAAAGCTCGACACCATTCGACTGCTGCGAACCCTGCGCCTGCATGCGCGGAACGCCTCGGGAGAACCGATCACGGAAGAGGACTGAGACCCGGCGTCGCAAAAAAATTTACCCAGATACTTAGATTTCTAACTACTAAGGAGGTTGATCATGGCTCACGCACTGTCGTTCACGCAGTCAACATCGGTCCGTCGCGGCCGTTCGGGAGTTATCGCGCTCTGGGTGGTCCAGATCGCACTGGCCGGCATGTTCCTGGTCGCCGGCGGCTTGAAGCTGCTGGGCGCGCCCGTCATGGTGACGTTGTTCAACACCATCGGCATTGGGCAGTGGTTCCGCTACGTGACAGGCCTGATCGAGGTCGGTGCTGCGCTTGCGCTGGTGGTGCCTTCGATCGCCGTGTTCGGGGCGTTGGCACTCGTGCCGACGATGATCGGCGCGGTCGCGACGGAACTCTTCATCGTCGGAGACTCCGCCGTCCCGCCGGCGGTCCTGCTGTTGGGAGCAGTCGGAATCGTCTGGGCTCGCCGGCATCAACTCCTCAGCGCGCTGCCGATCGCGCGCTGACGTATTCGCTTCCCGCTCGAGCAACTAGTAAGGAGAACGCATTATGGACCTCGGACTTTTGATTGTGCGATTCGTTGTTGGTCTCACGCTCGCGGCACACGGCGCGCAGAAATTGTTTGGATGGTTTGGCGGCTACGGCCTCGACGGCACGGGCCAATTCATGGAAACGCTCGGCTTCCATCCTGGCCGTCGCCATGCGGCGCTGGCAGGCCTGACTGAGGCTGGCGGCGGCGTGTTGCTCGCACTGGGCCTGCTCACGCCGCTCGGTGCAGCGCTGATCGCATCCGTGATGCTGGTTGCGACGATCACGGTGCATCTGAAGAAGGGCTTCTTTGCCGCGAGTGGCGGGTACGAGTACAACCTCGTGCTCGCGGCCGCCGCGGTGAGTCTCGCGTTCAGCGGGCCTGGCGCGCTCTCACTCGATGCGCTGCTCGGCTACTCGTTCGCCGGAACTCTCTGGGGCGTCGGCGCGATGATCGTGGCGATTGTCAGTGCCCTCGTCCAACTCGCGCAACGACACTCGTCGGCCGAAGCCGGAGACGTGAGCTCCGCGGCGTAAGAGAAAAGAAGAGGAGGGACCATGACAACCCAGCGTCGAATCGCGCGAATCGTAAACGTGCCTCCACTGACGCCCGGGTTTGCCGGGCCCGGCCACACGGCGGCGCCGGTCATATCGATGGAGGACTTCGCGCGAACCGATCCGTTCATTGCGTTGATGGATGACCATCTCGACATGGGTGAGCGGCAGGTCGGTGGGGCACATCCTCATGCCGGTTTCGAAACGGTCACGCTCGTCCTCGACGGCACCCTTCACGATCCGGACGAGGGCGGCCTCATTCATGCCGGCGAGGTGCAGTGGATGACGGCAGGTCGCGGCATCATCCACGGCGAGAACGCACGGACCCTGGGCACAGTCCGGTTGCTGCAGCTGTGGCTGACGTTGCCGAAGGCCAATCGCTGGACGGCGCCGGGCTTCCAGGATCTTCACGCCGACCGCGTTCCCGTTCGACGCGAGGCGGGAGTCGACGTGCGCATCTACAGCGGCTCGTCCGGCGGTGTGCAGGCGCCGACGCGCAACCAGGTGCCCGTCACGATCGTCGAGATGACGATGAAG
>DASXNG010000215.1:0-2221 GCA_036495225.1 Galbitalea sp. | reverse complement strand
AACAGGTCGTCGTCGCCGAGCGTCGTGTCCCGGGCCTCAGCGAGTCGAATAGCCAGCAGCTGGCGCTGGTAGTTCCACTCGTAAAGTGACTCTCCTGCGTCGATGCCTTCGTAGCATTGCAGCCTGAAGAGCGGTGTATCGAGCAGCCCTGCAAGCGCCTTCGCGGTCTCGGTTTTGCCGACACCGGCTTCGCCTTCGAGCAGCAGGGGTTGCCGCATCCGCACGGCGAGAAAGAGCGCCGTGAGGAGGCCTTCGTCGGCCAGATAGTCCATGCCATCGAGCCCGGAGGCGAGTGCGGCAATGTCGGGCAGGAGGTCTTCGAGGGCGACGTCCGGATTGCTGCTCACGCCGACCCCGCCGCCCCGGCCAGGAGCGCGCGGTAGTCCTCTTCTGTGTCGACGTCGCGCGGCACCTGGCCTTCGACACGGACACGAGCGACCGACGAACCGAGCCGATCGATGAGCTTCCACACGCCGCGGTCACCATGTAGTGCGGCGAGCGCGGGGAACGTTGCTCGCGAGAGCGCGAAGGGATGCCCGAGGCCGTTCTCGTACTGCGTGATCGCGATCGGCGCGTTTCCCCGCCCCTTAATCAGGGCGGCGATCGTAGCAGCGCGCACCTCTGGTTGGTCTCCGAGCAGCAGCACGATGCCGTCGAGTTCGTGTTCCACCGCGGGAAGAGAGCGCGCGATCGAGGACGAACAGCCCGTGGTGAACTCGTCGTTGATGACGACATCGAATCCAGTCGTATCGACGGAGGCACGCACCTCATCTGCAGAACCGCCAAGGGCCAGCACTCGCTGCGCGAACGGGTAGGCGCGGGCGATGTCGAGAACTGCGTCAAGCAGGAGTCCATCGCGATAGGGCAGCAGCTGCTTCGGTCTGCCGAGTCGGGTCGAGCCGCCCGCAGCGAGCACGAGGGCGGCGAGGCGCGGTTCAGGCTGTGGCATAGCGCTCGGGATCCTTCAGGTAGGTGGCGCGGCAGGCGTCCGAACAGAACCAGACTGTGACGCCCCCGTTCTCGACATGCGGGGTGGGGTCGGCCGCGACGACCGACATGCCGCAAACCGGATCGATCGCCACGGTCGGGCGGTCGGAACTCGGGTGATGATGACCCGCGTGGTCGTCGTGACCGTGGCTGTGCTCCAGCTGGGGTGCCGGTACGGTGGTGCTTGCCCGCACCTGAACGAGCTCGGCGAGCACGCCCAGCGCAATTTCCTGAGGGGTCTTCCCACCCAGTTTCAGCCCAGCAGGAGTGTGGACGTGCTGGCGGAGCGCGTCGTCGACATTGAGGGACGCAACAACGGAAGCGCCCCGTTTCTCGCTGGCGACCAGACCGATGTACGGGATGCCCGCGTTCAGCGCACGCTCGAGGGCTGGCTCCTCTCCCCTGCCGTGAGAGGCGACGATGACTGCGGCATCGGTCTCGCCCGGCTGCCACGACTCGCCGTCCACCAACTCCATCTCGAAGCCGAGATCGGCGCCGAGCGTCGCCAGCGACTGCGCGACTGGAGCATCGCCGACGACCACGACGTGAGCGGCAGGGACGATGGGTTCAAGGAACACGTCGATCGATCCGCCGGACAGACACGGGTTGTGCACCTCCACGGCGCCCTCCTGCTCTTTGCGGCCAACGTCTCCCGGGCGTACCTGCAGCAGCAAAGGCTCGCCTGTTTCCAGCGTGTGCAAACTGAATTCGCGAACGGATGCCTCAACGCAGGTCCCGCCAACGAAACCGGTCATCGTGCCAAGCGCATCAACGACCGCGACATCCCCCGCGCGCGCACTCGTGGGGCGTTGGGTGCGCACGACGGTTGCGCGCACGAAGGACTGACGCTGCTCCTCGAGCTCGCGTTGCCTGTTCGCTACGGTCGCCGTGACCGCCATGGGTGTTCTCTCTTCAATAGTGACAATCAGATCGGCGGGGTGGCGTGACCCTGCATCGCATCCCACACCCGAGCTGGCGTGCACGGCATGTCGATGGCCGTCACGCCGAGCGGACGTAGAGCGTCGATGATCGAGTTCACGATGGCCGCGGGAGACCCCACAGTCGCTGACTCTCCGATTCCCTTCGCGCCGATCGGGTGGTGCGGCGACGGGGTGACCGTGAAGCCGGTTTCCCAGTCGGGCACCTCCATCGAGGTCGGGATCAGGTAATCCATGAATGAGCCGCCCAGGTTGTTTCCGTCCGAGTCGAACTCGATGATCTCCATGAGCGCCAT
>DASXNG010000214.1:0-29827 GCA_036495225.1 Galbitalea sp. | reverse complement strand
CCTCGACAAAACCGATCCCGGTCGCCGAGCGAGCCCCGGTCGCTGAGGTACTCGAAGCGGCGGCCAGCGTCGTAATACTCGACAGCGCACACCGCCGCTTGCGCGGGTCGTGGAACAGCCGATCACCGGTCACTGCCCTGTGCACCATCCAGATCGGCAACTGGTGGCTGACGAGCACGACTTCGCCCGACTCGGTTGAGCTCCAGGCATCCTCGATCATGGCGAGCATGCGGGCAGCGATCTCCGCGTATGGCTCGCCCCAGCTTGGCTTGAACGGATTGCGGAGCTTCGCCCACACGCGCGGACTCGCGAGTGCCCTCGCCCCGAATCCCGGCGTGCCCTCGAAGTCGTTCCATGGTTCGATGAGCCGCGCGTCGGTCGTGATTTCGAGCCCAAAATTCTTTGACCAGGGCGCTGCCGACTCCTGCGTGCGCTGCAGCGGGCTGGCGTAGAGCCGAGTGATCGGACGCCCAACCTTGGAATCCGCGGCGGCCGCCGCCATCTTGTGGCCGAGTTCGCTCAACCCGAATCCGGGAATGCGGCCATACAGCACGTGGTCGGGGTTGAAAACCTCGCCGTGGCGCACAAGATGAATGAGGGACGCAGACACGGGCCTAAGTCTAAAGCGGCATTTCTGAGGGTTTGACTGGGTGTGGCGTTCTCGTAGTTGGTTGAGTTGCGGCGCGCAGCGACGCGTAGCGAAACCTGGACTCGAGCGTTCCGAAAACCAAAATCAGCATGGACTGGATGCGTTCGGCCGGGATCCACGCAGATTTGGTCGTTCTCGGCGCCCAGATCGCCTCGGGCGCCTGCAACTGTGCCCCATTGGGACAATCGTGTTCGGGCGCCGGGGCACATACGTCCCCGCCGAGCACGTAAGCCCTCGCAACTGTGTGGGAGCCGAGCGCACGAGCACATCCATGCCGCTTTTGCACTGCGGGACGCTCAACCCCAGCCCGGCCGAGCCGCCAAACGCACGTGCAACTAAACTCGGTACCCGTGACTGAACGCACCGTAATTAAGGAACTGGCCGCGCTGAACGATGGCACCGTGCGTGTCTCCGGCTGGGTCGACACCGTGCGAGACCAGAAGAAGGTGCAGTTCATCGTGCTGCGCGATGAGTCCGGGGCGCTGCAGCTTGTGCACCCGCGCGCTGCCGTGAACCCAACGAGCGGTGAGGCAGAACCCGACGAGATCGCTGACACGATCTCGTCCGTCTCGGTTGGCAGTTTCGTCACGGCTACCGGGCAGCTCAAGCACGATGAGCGGGTGAAACTCGGCGGCATCGAGGTCAACCTCGACTCGCTCGAGGTCGTCGCGGCCGCGATTCCCGAGACTCCCATTGCGGATGACTCGGGAGTGGACAAGCGCATGGATTGGCGGTTCCTCGATCTTCGCCGCCCCGAGGCGAACCTGATCTTCCGCATCCAGACCACGCTCGAGCACGCCTGGCGCACCTACTGGATCGAACACGATTTCATCGAACTGCACACCCCCAAGCTCATGGCGAGCGCGAGCGAATCGAAGGCAGAGCTCTTCGAGGTCGACTACTTCGACGGCAAGGCCTACCTCTCGCAGAGCCCGCAGTTCTTCAAGCAGATGGCGCAGCCTGCTGGCTTCGGCAAGATTTTCGAGGTCGGGCCGGCATTCCGCGCGGACCCGAGCTTCACGTCCCGGCACGCGACCGAGTTCACCAGCGTCGACTCCGAGGTCAGCTGGATCGACAGCCATGAGGACGTCATGGACCTGCACGAGGACCTCATGGTCGCCGGGTTCCAGGCCATCAAGGACAAATACGGTCCCGAAATCGAGGCCGCCTTCGGGGTCGAGGTGAAGGTTCCTACGAAGCCGTTCCCACGCATCCCCCTCGCAGAAGCAAAGCGGATCGTCGCGGCGCGCGGCTACGAGGTCCCTCGACACGACGACGACATGGACCCGGAAGGCGAGCGCCAGATCGCGGCCTACGTCAAGGAGACTTTCGATCACGAGTTCGTCTTCCTAACCGACTACGCCTCAAGCATTCGGCCGTTTTACCACATGCGCCACGAGGATGACCCGAGCATCACGAAGAGCTACGACCTCATCTTCAACGGTGTCGAAATCTCGACGGGCGCCCAGCGTGAGCACCGTATCGACGTGCTCATCGCGCAGGCGAAGGAGAAGGGACTCGACCCGGAGGAGCTCGAGTTCTACCTCGACTTCTTCAAGTACGGGGTTCCGCCGCACGGCGGTTTCGGCATGGGACTGTCGCGGGTGCTCATGCTGCTGCTGCACCTCACGAACATCCGTGAAACGACCTATCTGTTCCGCGGTCCTACGCGACTTTTGCCATAGGGGACAATCCGATTGGTCTGTCCCCCCATTCGAGTTACGTGACAAGGGGACAGACAGAGGGGTACGTTCGAGGGAGAGCAGGGCACAGTGCCTTGCGCCGGAGGCACCGATGGAAGAGAGCTTCACCCAGTTCGATCTCGGATGGGATGGTGCTCCCGTCGCGCAGGCAGCGCCGCTGTTCCCTGCGGGCGACGGATCGGTGGATGACTGGGAAGCCCGGTACAACGAAGACACGACGGGTTACGTCCCAGACCCGCTGACGACGTCCTTCACCGACCTGGATCTTCGCCCTGCGCTGCTGGCCGCGGGGGTTACAGAGGAGTGGAGCACCGAGGCGTGGCCGGAGGCCGACGACTGGGAGTAGTCGCAGACGGACCGACCTAGAACTCGAAGTCGACCGCGGCTCGTTCGCTGTACAGCGACCCGATGACCGCCTTGACCGGCTGGTGCGCCGGGTGGCCCTGATAGTCGGCGAGGTCTGCCGTTGTCGCGTGCTCGGTGATGAGGACGACGTCCCAGTTGCCTGACGTTTCGCCGAGATCGCGTCCTAGGTGCAGCGCCTTGAGCGACGAAATCTCGTGTGGGAGAGGCCCGAACGCTTCCGCCATGGCAGCAAACGCTGCGTCTTTGCCTGCGGCGTCTTCCGCTTTGAGCTTCCAGCTAACGATGTGACGAATCATGCTGTTACCTCCAGGAGTGCGCCGCGGAGCCGGTCGGCATCCACGCGCCAGATGTTGTGAACTCGGCCGTTGATGAGTACTACCGGTATCTCTTCAACATATTTTTCGTGCAGCGTTGGGTCGTCTTCGATCGACTTCTCTTCGAAGGAGGCACCGGCGGTTTCCTCCACGACCTTGACCACTGTTTCCCGCGCGGCGTCGCAGAGGTGGCAGCCAGCCTTCGAAATCAGGGTTACTATCACTGCTGCTGGCACGAGTCCAGCCTAAGCGCCTTCACATGGATACCGATGGTCTCCTGCCTAGACTGAACGGATGTCCACATCGATGACCGAGGGATCCAGCGACGCTCCCATCGTTGCCTTCTTCGATGTCGACAACACGCTTCTGCGCGGCGCAAGCATGTTTCACATGGCCAAAGCGGCACGGCGCATCAAGCTGATCGGTTTCGGCGAGATCATCAAGTTCGGCTGGCATCAGGCAACCTTCCTGTTCATCGGTGAGAACCACAAACAGCTCGGCACGATCAAAGATCGCGCTCTCGAACTCATCGGCGGGCACACGGAGGAGGAGCTCCGCGGCCTCGCGAACGAGGTTTTCGAACGCGACATCCAGAACCGATTGTGGCCGGAGACGGTTGACCTGACGCGCGAGCACCTTGCGAAGGGTCACCAGGTCTGGCTGATCAGCGCGACGCCGAGAATCGTCGGCGGGGTCATCGCCGAGCGTCTGGGCCTGACCGGCGCACTCGGCACCGAGTTCAAGTCGACGGACGGTGTCTTCACGGGGGGCTTCGACGGCGAGGTGCTGCACGGCGAAGCGAAGGCGGTCGCCGCGACAGCGCTCGCCACCAAACTCGGCGCGGCACTCTCCGACTGCTGGGCTTATTCGGACTCCCGTAACGACATCCCGCTGTTGAGCCTCGTCGGCAACCGCGTAGTGGTGAACCCGGACTCCAGACTCGCAAAGCACGCTCGGTTGCTCAGCTGGCCGATCCTTCAGCTCAAGCGAGCGAGCATCAAGGAAGCGCAGCGTCGAGTTCGCCGTGAGGCCAAGTCGTCGCCCGCTGGCAAAGCAAGCTCAGTGAAAGTAGGCGCGGGCAAAGAAAAAGCGCCAAACCCTAAGGTTTAGCGCTTTCGATCCCTGCGGATCTACTTCTTGTTGCGACGCTGGTGACGCGTCTTACGAAGCAGCTTGCGGTGCTTCTTTTTCGCCATGCGCTTGCGGCGCTTCTTAATGACGGAACCCATAAATCACCTCGCTGATTGCTGATACGAACCCACCGGTCCGATCAGAACCGCGGAAAACACAAAGGCTTACTTTACCCCACTTGGGAGTGCGGCGTTTCAATCGCAGCGACGACAGCCGACTCTGGTATGCGGAACGAACGACCGAACCTCACGGCGGGCAGTTCGCCAGAGTGCACCAGTCGATACACCGTCATGTTGGAAACCCGCATCATTTCGGCCACTTCAGCGACCGTGAGAAAGCGCACGCCTGACAGATCAGCCATTGCCCGTGCCCTATCTTTGAAGAATATTCACTCCGAAAATTGTTGCTGGAGTGCTAAATCGTAAATATAGGGGCTGAAGTGAGTCCCCGTCTACAACCGGATTTCTGTCGACTGTGTGCGAAGCCCAAAAATTGGTCGGCAACGGTAGAACGAGGAGTCGAGTACCATCACTGGCAAGGCCGGAACGTCGGCGCAACGCGAAAGACGAAGGCACCGGCAATGGGACAGTTAATCTACGGCTCGACCCCAACGGTCGTCGAGATCGACGATCGCGCCCTCGCCCACATTCGTGTGGTCATCATCGCGAAACTCCGCCGAGCAGAAGGTTTCGTTTTCACCTGGACCGACGACGCCAGGGGTCGCGCCGAGAGTGGCGAAAACACCGTCTGGCTTCACCCGGCCATGCCCCTCCAGTTCAAGTTCAATGGCAGCAGGGAACCGACCATGAACAGGCAGTGGCTTGAGGATCTGATGACGTCGGCGAACAGCGGTGGTGGGCTGAAGCTCGTGCCGGAGCGCGAGGCCGCATCCAGCCGAAGCGCTCCTTCTGCGGCTTAGCCCTTGCTGCTCTCGCGGTCTTCCAAGCCGACCGCCTCGCGAAGTTCCTGCGCGTCCCCGTGCAGCCCCTGTGACTGCATGAGATCGGAAAGCGAGTCCGCAATCGCGTTGAGCTTCTCCTGAAGTGCCTTGTCTGAGCGCTCCTGGCTGTTCTGCAACAGCGCGACGAGCAGGAACGTGATGATCGTCGTGAGCGTGTTGATGATGAGTTGCCACACGCTGATGCTGTGAATGAACAGGATGGATGGCGCCCACAGCACAACGAGCAGCACGCAGAATGCGAAGAAGCCAGCCCGGCTCACCACCTTCGACGCGTGAGTGGCAAAACGATCGAACCAGCCGAGCTTTTTCGAGCCCGTTGACTTGTCATTCATATCGCGAGTCTCGCCAGCCGACGAATCCCGCGCAACCCCTAGCCTTTTGCCAATTCTTTTGCTCGCTCGAGCGCGGCCGAGGTTGCTCGATCGAAGAGTTCCTTCAGGTCGGCGGACTCCAGGACCGCGATTGCGCGCTCCGTCGTCCCTTTCGGGCTCGTGACCCGACGACGTAATTCCGCGGGGTCAACGCCGCTGGACGCGAGCAGTTCGGATGCTCCCAGGAACGTGCCGTTGACCATGACGGCTGCCTCCTCCGCGCTAAAACCGAGGCCGACCGCTGTCCGTGTGAGTTCTTCGATCAGGTAGAAGACGTATGCGGGGCCAGATCCGCTGATCGTGGAGAGCGCGTCGATCTTCTCCTCCGGGACCTCGAGGACCGTTCCGACGGTCTCGAACAGTGCCCGCACGAGGGCGAGATCATCCGCCGTCGAACGGGACCCGGCGGCGAGACCCGTCACACCGCGCCCGACGACTGCTGGCGTGTTGGGCATCGCGCGCAAGACGGACCCGGGCACGAGCGCCTCCATCGTGGCGATCGTGACCCCGGCGGCGACGCTCACCACGATCGCGTCCGGTGCCAGAGCAGGCGCGATCTCGCGGAGGAGATCCGGCACCATCGCCGGCTTCACACCGATCAGCACGATGCGTGCACCGGAAACGGCCTCGATGTTCGCGTTCGGTGCATGCTCCAGAGCCAACGACTCGACGCCTGACTGCGAGAGCGCCGCAGCCTTCGCGGCAGTGCGATTTGTGACGCGAATCCCGCCCTCAACCGAGACATCCGGCTTCACGAGGCCAGCCAGGATGGCACCCCCCATCGAACCGGCGCCAAGGATCGCAATAGACGGAAGGGTAACCATGAGCCCCATCCTAGGATTGGGTCATGAGCAATTCGGGCGGTGGCCGCGCAATCATCGCCGCACTACTCGCCAACGTCGGCATCGCGATCTTCAAGTTCGCGGCATTTCTCGCGTCCGGTTCTAGCTCGATGCTCGCCGAGAGCATTCATTCGCTCGCGGACACCGGCAACCAACTGCTCCTCCTTCTTGGCGGGCGCCAGTCGCGCAAGAGCGCGGATGAGGCCCATCCCTTCGGTTACGGCCGAGAGCGTTTCGTCTATGCGTTCGTTGTGTCGATCATCCTGTTCACGGTTGGTGGAGTGTTCTCCATCTATGAGGGCATCGAGAAACTGACCCACCCACACCCCCTCGAGAACCCGTGGTGGCCGGTCGCAGTTCTCATCGGATCGATCGTTCTCGAGTCGTTCTCCTTCCGCACAGCGCTCCGCGAGTCGCGGGAACTCCGCGGAGGGGAGTCGATCCCGCAGTTCATCCGGCACGCAAAGGCTCCGGAACTGCCGGTCATCATGCTGGAGGATTTCGCCGCCCTCATCGGCCTCACGCTCGCCTTCTTAGGCGTCGGGTTGACGATCATCACTCAGAACAGCGTTTTTGACGCGATCGGCACGCTCTGCATCGGAACCCTTCTCGTTCTCGTCGCAGTCGTGCTCGGCATCGAGACGAAGAGCCTTCTCGTCGGCGAAGGCGCCACTCCCTCAGACCTCATCACCATTCGGGACGCCATCAACGCGCACCCTGATGTCGAAGCGCTCATCCACATCAAAACGCTGTATCTCGGGCCGGACGAGCTTCTCGTCGGCGCCAAGGTCGCCTTCGCCCGCAAACAGAAGCTGGTGGATGTCGCTGCCGCAATCGACGCGGTCGAAGCTGCCATCCGCGACGCCGTGCCGATCGCGCGGGTGATCTACATCGAGCCGGACGTGTACCGGCCGAAAGGTGACGGCGCCGCTCGCACGGAGTCGATCATCATCAAGGCCGCGGACTAACCAGCGACGGCATCACCACGGCGACGAGCGAGGCGGCAAGCGCAGTCCCGCCCTCGACGGTGGTGTGCCCCTCGAATGCGGCGAGAAAGCCCTGGTGGAAGGTTGCGCCGACCAGAAGTTGCGCCGCGGAGTGAACGTCCGCGTCGGGGGCGATACGCCCAACCCGTCGTTCGGCGTCGAGGTACCGCTCGACCATGTTGATGGCGCCCTCCGGTCCGCGGCCGCCGTGCCGCCTTACCCCTTCCCTGTGTTGCTTCAGAAGCTCGGGTGAGCTGAACACCGAAACGGACATGGGGAACAGCTCGGCAAAGTAGTCGAGCAGCTGCGCGATCATGGTCGTGAGATTCTCGGCCAACTCGCCCGACCCGGCCGTTCCGACCTTCGGCCTGATCGCCGGCAGACGTTCCTTGAGAACGAGCAGAAACAGCTCCTGCTTGTCCGCGAAGTGTTTGTAGAGCATGGCCTCGGAGTAACCGGCTGCGGCGGCAATGTTCTTGGTGGTCGTGTTTGCAACACCTTTTTCGCGCATGACCGCGGCCGCGGCATCCAGAATCCGCTCCCTGGCCGGCTTGACTTCCGCCTCGTCCTTCATGTTAACTATCGTAGTTAGTGAGTGTTCACTAACCCTCATATTTCGAAAGGTCTGTCGTGCGCGTCGCTGTCGTTGGAGCATCCGGCCGGTCTGGTCGTGCGGTCGCCTCGCATGCCATCGCGGCCGGCCACGATGTCGTGTCCGTGGTGCGCTCGGCGTCGACTGCGCCCGAGGGCACGACCGTCGCCGTCGCGCACGCTCGCGAGGTTGCGGCTCTCACAACCGCCTTTGCCGGTGTCGACGCCGTCGTGTCCTGCCTTGGGCACTCCCGAGAGGGCAATAGCAAAGATGGCGACACCACCGTTCTCGCCGATGGCGCGGCGGCGGCACTCGAGGCCATGCGCGCCGCGGGCGTCAACCGTCTGGTGGCCATCTCGGCTGCCGGGGCGTTCGTGCAGGGCGATGACCCGCTCTCCCGCTACATCGCCAAGCCCATCGTCGCCCGGCTGTTCGGCGAACCGTTCGCGGACACGAGGGCGATGGAAGCCGAGATCCGCGCGAGCGACGTTCACTGGACGCTCCTGCGGCCATCCCGCCTCGTCGCGGGAAAGGGCAGGCAGCCATATCGGAGCGGGATCGAGCGGGCGGTGTGGTGGCACTACTCCACGACATTCGACACCGCGGGTCGCGCGAGCGTCGACGCTCTCAGCAATCCGGCGTGGACCAATCACGCCGTCTTCATCACCGACTAGTTAAGGAGCACGACGATGTCAGAAACGACAACTACCGCCAAGCCGACGGATGTTTTGAAGCACACGGGGCAACTGCGAGCGACCGCCCTCGCGGCAATCGTGATGCTGCTGGTCGAGTTCGCGATCGGCAGCAACCTCGACAACACGGTGCCCAAGGCGGCGCACGGCGAGCCGATCTTCTCCGCCTTCGGCATCGCAATCGCACAGGGTCCGATCGCTCTCGGCATTCACGCCGTCATCGGTACGCTCATCATCGCCGGTGCGATCCAGGCTTTTGTCAGGGCGATCCAGACGCGCAAGATCGCCTACCTCGTGCTGAGCATCATCGCCCTCGTCGCCATCGTTCTCGCCTGGTTCGGCGGGTCGACCTACGTCAGCACGCAGAGCGCGGTCGCCTCGCACATCATGGGTCTCGGCACAGGCGTGGCGCTCCTCTGCTTCGCGATCGTGTTGTTCATCCTGCCGAAGCGGCCGTAGGGTCTGGCAACCTAGCGGCGCTGCTCGAAGAAGTCGACCAGCACCGCGGCGCAGGCCCCGGACTCCACGCCCGCAAAGACCTCGACCTGGTGATTGAGCCTGCGGTCGCGCAGCAGATCGTGCACGCTGCCGACCGCACCGGCCTTCTCGTCCCACGCGCCGAAGACGACGCGTGGGATGCGCGCACTGAGAATCGCTCCCGCGCACATGACGCAGGGTTCGAGAGTGACGACGAGGGTCACGTCGGTGAGATGCCAATCACCGCGGGCCGCTGCCGCAGCGCGAATCGCGACAATCTCGGCGTGCGCCGTCGGGTCCTGATCTTTCTCCCGTTCGTTGCGGCCAAGCGCGATGCGGTTGCCGTCGGCATCGAAGATGAGGGCCGCGACCGGGACGTCACCCGTCTCGAGGGCGACGGATGCCTCGGCGAGAGCCTCGCGCATCCACTGTTCGTAACCCGGCATGCCCCTCCGTTCGCTAGATTGAGCCTATGCGAGTGCATGTTGCGGACCACCCACTGATCACCCACAAACTGACCGTTCTCCGTGACGCGACAACTCCGTCGCCCACGTTCCGCGCCCTCGCAGAAGAACTCGTGACACTGCTCGCATACGAGGCGACGCGCAACGTACGGGTCGAGGAAGTCACCGTGCAGACGCCCGTGGCCCCCGCGAAGGGTCTCGCTATCAGCCTGCCTCGACCGCTCGTCGTGCCAATCCTTCGCGCTGGTCTCGGGATGCTCGAGGGCATGGTCAAGCTCATTCCGACCGCCGAAGTCGGCTTTCTCGGCATGGTCCGCAACGAGGACACCCTGCAGCCAGACATCTACGCCGAGCGGCTCCCCGACGACCTGTCTAACAGGCAGTGCTTCGTGCTGGACCCGATGCTCGCGACCGGCGGATCGCTCATCGCCGCGATCAACTACCTGTTCGATCGCGGAGCAGTGGATGTCACGTGCGTCTGCCTCATCGCAGCTCCGGAGGGGCTCGCGGCAGTCGAAGCCGCAACGGTCGGCCGCGAGGTGACGATTGTCGTTGGCGCGAAGGACGAGAAGCTCAACGAGGTCGGCTACATCGTCCCCGGCCTCGGCGACGCCGGTGACCGCCTCTACGGCACCGTCTAACCACCCGCTACTGGGGATCGAGCAGGCGCATCGCGCCGTCGTCGAGATCTCAGGTTCCGAACTACAAATCACCTCGATCGCGCGTAACTGTGCTCCATTGGGGCATTCGTGTTTGGGCGCCGGGGCACATACGTCCCTACCGAGCACATAAGCACGCGAAAGTGTCACTCTGGGAGTGTCTGCTGCCCCGCGGCGCATTTGCTGCCGCGCGCCCGGGCGCAAATGCACCACACTGGGGCACACGCGACCAAACCGCCCCGAAAATCGGCCAAATCTGCGCGAAAGCCGGCCCAACGCATCCCGTCCATGCCGCTTTTTGCAGTTCGGAACGCGCAAGTACGGTTCGCGACCAGGTACTCCCCAGCCGCGACACAACCGCTCGCCGCCCACTTTCGCAATTGACAAAACCTGCGTCTGTGCAAGATAGTTGTGCCATGACTGTCAACGCGTATGCCCTGACCTCCCTTGAGGCCCACGGGACTGCCGGCATGATGCTGTTTAACGGCACAGGGCTGCGCAGCGCTGACATGTGTTGTCGAATGTGTGCCTAATCGGCCCTGTGCTTGATAAGCACGCCGAGACCGGCCAGACAGGTCTGAGATGACCAATCCCTCAGAAACCACGTCGCCCGGACTCCCGGATGCCTCCGCGCCAAGCGCGAGCGCGTCTGACTCCACACAAAACGACTTCATTTCGGAAGGAACACCGCCAAAGGTGGACCCTTCCAGCACAAAAGGACTTGATCCCATGTCTCTCGCAACCCTTGACGTACCCACCAATCGCCGCACCACCGGAGCCATCCCGGGCGGTAACCCAGAACCCGCGCCGCGCCTTCGTGCGGTGCCAGCCGGCACCGAGGCTCGAGGCTTCGTGCTGTACGTCGGCCTTGACGAAGCGAAAGCAGCCGAGGCAGGCATCGACCTCGGCGCACTCGTCGAGCAACTCAAACAGTTGACCACGGGGCTCGCCCCGACGGCGGAGACGTACGCCGCGGTCGCGCTCGCGCCGCGCGGAGCCGGCGGTCGGGACGTGGATGTCGTGCGCCTGGCCCTTCAGGACCCGGCCGCGCTCGCCAAGCACCGCCAGACGGAGGAAGTGGCACCGAAGACTCGCGGCGGTGTGATCATCGACGTCTCGCGGAAGCGGCTCGTGCTCGACGGCGAGACCGCAGCCCTCACCTACAAGGAGTTCGAACTGCTGCAGTACCTCGTGCTTCGCGAGGGCCGCACGATCGATCGCCACGAACTGATCGCCTCCCTGTGGGCGGACGGTGAGGATGACGACATCCCGAACGAGCGGACCATCGACGTGCACGTGCGCCGCCTGCGGTCGAAGCTCGGCGCCTACGAGGACATCGTTCGCACGGTGCGCGGCGTCGGGTACCGGTTCGACCACCACGCGGATGTCTCGATCCGTCACGCGTCGACGCCGAGCCCAGACTTCTTCTAGGTGGCATTCGGATGCAGACTCCCGCAGCCGATATCGAGGTGGACGACGCCCTCGTGCGTCGACTGCTGGAGGAGCAGCATCCTGATCTCGCCGAACTGCCGCTGAGGCTCGTTGCGAACGGTTGGGACAACGTTCTCTATCGCCTCGGCGATGAGCTCGTCGTGCGGGTGCCGCGTCGACAGCTGGTTGCCGGGTTGATCGAGAACGAGCAGCGCTGGCTGCCGGAGCTCGCGCCCGACCTGCCGGTCGCGGTGCCCGTCCCGGTGCGGGTCGGCGTGCCGACGGAGGTCTTCCCGTACAGCTGGACGGTCGCCCGTTGGATCGAGGGCGAACTCGCATCGCACGTGCCCTACTCCGAACACGACTCCGTCGCGCCGCTTCTCGCCGAGTTCGTGGCGCACCTGCACAAGCCGGCACCATCGAACGCACCGCACAACAGGTTTCGCGGCGTCCCGCTCGAGGACCGCGCGGAGGTCATCGAGGAGCGCTTCCGTTCCGGACTGATTCGCAACCTCTCGAACGTCAAGGAACGCTGGAATGCAGCGCTCAGCGCGCGGCCATGGACCGCGCCGCCACGCTGGCTGCACGGTGACCTGCATCCGGCAAACATCCTGATTCGGGATGGCGCGCTCGCCTCGGTCATCGACTTTGGCGACATGACGGCCGGGGATCCGGCGACGGACCTCGCTACGGCGTGGCTCACCTTTGACGCGCAAGGTCGGGCGGCCTTTCGCGCGGCCCTCGACTACGACGACGCCACGTGGACTCGCGCGCGAGGCTGGGCTATCGGCTTTGGGACGGCGTTCGTCGTCATCTCGGCCGACAACCCAGACATGGTGCGGATCGGCACCCACGCCCTCGAGCAGGTTCTGCTCGACTAGCGGCGCGAACGTCGACTTACTGTGTGACCCGGTTTTTGCCGGCTTGCTTAGCGCGGTACATCGCGGCGTCCGCGATCCCGACGAGCTGGTCCGACGTCATTCCGGGGTGCGTCGCCTCCGTGTACGACGCCACGCCGATGCTCGCGGTGACGGAGAACTCGTGCGGAACACCGATGAGCGGCTCAGCTATGGCCTCGCGGAGGCGCTCGCCGACGACCGCTGCGGCCGGGGCATCCGTTCCCTCGCACACGATCACGAACTCGTCGCCGCTGAACCGTCCGACGATGTCCCCGTCGCGGATGCCGCCGCGGAGCCGGTCGGCCACCTGCAAGACCACGGAATCGCCAGCCGTATGCCCCAGGGTGTCATTGATCGGCTTGAAGCGGTCGAGGTCGATGAAGATGACCGAGAGCTGCCAAACTGCGACGCCGAGAGAACTTCTCCTACTACAACGGCTCCAGGCTCGCCTCGATAAGCCGCGAATGGATCGAAGTCATGCTGACCTCGTCAAGCAAGGCTGGCGGCCTGCATCTGGGCGACGAACCGACGCAGACGGGAAGCGTGAAAAGCGCCCCGGAGCCCGGAAACTAGGGTCTTCCAGGCGCCCGATTCGTCAACATAGCAAACTCGCAGAAAAATAACGTTTGTATAACTAGCGCTCGTTACCGGACCGTTATATATTCATTTCAGCAGAAGTTGTTTGCTGTGGCAGCCTCTGCGGAATGTGATTGCAGGACACTCTTGGTGCAAGGGAGAGGGTCGGTTTCTAGCCTCTGAGACCGACCCTCAGTCTTGTTAAGCCCCGCTGCGCGGGGTTTAACAAGACTGAGTCCTTTTTGTTCGCATGTGCCCCCCGTGCGAACCCGCTCAGCTTCCGCAAAGCGGGCGCCTCGCTCGCTGGCTGTGGTCGGGTTCAGAACAATTACCTCGCGCCGCGTATCGGCCTCACTCAATAGAGTGGTGCTGTGTCTGATCGAAGTGCGGCGGCGGTGAGTGCCTGGGAGTCCCTGTTTCGCGCTCAGGTTGGGGTCGTTCGTGAATTGACACGCGAATTCCCCAACGAGGAAATCTCCTTCAACGAATACGACGTGCTGTTCAACCTGTCGAGGCAACCGGGTCGGCGGCTACGCATCCGGGACCTCAGCAAACACCTGTTGCTCACCCAGCCTTCGGTCAGTCGGATGGTTGATCGGCTTGTCTCGCGAGGACTCGTCTCAAAGGAGCGAGACCCGGGCGACGGCCGCGGCACGTTCGTGAGCCTCACCGACGCGGGCTTCGCCCTCTTTCGTCGAGTCGCGGTCGTTCACGCCGAGTCGATCACCCGTCACATGGGGGCCGCGCTCAGCGTCGAAGAGTTGCGGGAACTGACCCAGCTCACCGAACGCATCCGCACGGGCGTAAATCGGGACAGCTAACGTAGGCTGCGCTCCCACCGCCTCTTCGCGGTGAGGATCGTGAGGAGCGTACTCGGAAGCCGGACCATCGAGTCGAACGCATCGCCGACCGACCACGCCTTGCCTGTGCCGCTTGCGCGCATCATTGCACGACCGGATGGCCCGAGCTCGAGCCACGCGACCGCGCGGCGGAGCTGATCCGAGACATCCGTCACCTGCAACCGCCACTGCACGTACGCGACCGACGGCAGCATGAAATCGCACGGTTCCTCGCCGAGTGCACGAAGGAGTCTCGCCATCTCGGCGCATCCGCCCATCGACTTGATGAGCCGAGCGGTCACCTTGATATCGTTCTCGCTCAGCAGCACCTGAAACTGCCGCACGAAGTAGTCGAAGTTGCTGCGCGCACGCGAAGTCTTGCCGTCGAGTCCGTCATGGCTGGCCAGGATCGCCGAATTGATGCGGCCGAGGGCGCGCACGGTGTGACCGCGAAGCGGGATCTCCTTGTGTCGCTCCCAGATGAGGTCGAACGTGTCCTCGGGGTCTGCGAAGAAGCCCGGGATTACCGAATAGAGGATGAGCCCGGCTGGATCGGAATCACGGGCAAGCACGAGTCGAGCGGAGGGCAGAATCCGAAACGTTTGGCGCGGGTTCGCATCCCGCCAGCCGTTCCCTAGCAACGCGGAGCGAAGGTGCCGAATGGATGCCGGGTCAACGACGATTGAGGCATTCTGCGACACCATCGGAGTGAGGAGCCCGTGTGAATTGAGCACCGGTGCGCCGCCAAGCATCGCGCGAATATGCAACTCGCGGCACACTTCGATGGTTTCGACGGCAACGATGTCCTTGCTCTCGCGCAGGAGTGCGTCACGAACTTTTGAAGGCGTCGGGTCCGGCGTGGTCATGTGAGCTCCACGAGCCAAGCGTAGTGAGCCGCGCGAGCGCGCGGGAGGGCCCGGTGGTCGCGGTTATGCGATGGGTCGGCCACCGACGACACCGATGGCATCGGCGGCGAGACGGCCGCCAGCTCTCGCCGCAGCCACGCGATCGGATGTGGCGATCCACTCGTTCAGGAACCCGGCGCAGAACGCGTCCCCAGCACCGGTCGGATCCACCCGCGTTGCAGGCGGCACATCGATGAGCACCGGTTCGCCGTCGCCTGCGAGCATGATCCCGGCCGAGCCGAGAGTGAGCGCCACCATGGGGAATTTCTTTGCCAGCTTGCGCGCGATCGGTTCAGGTTCGTCGAGGCCCGTGAGCGCCTTGCCCTCGTCGAGATTCGGCAGCAGAAGATCGACACCGGCAATCGAGTCGAGAAAGCGTTGTCCCCCAAAGTCTCCGAGGAACCCGGCGGAACCGGCATCCACCGACACGTGCACGCCCCTCGACTTCGCTCGTTTGATCAGTCGCTTGAAACCGGACGTGTCAGTTCGTCCGAACAGGCTGTAGCCAGTGAAATGAAGCGCGCTCGCTCCGTCAAGGATCGCATCGGACACCGAGTCGGGGTCGAGTGCCGCGTTTGCACCGCGCTCGGTGAGCATGCTGCGCTCGTCTCCCTCCACGATGATGACGATCGTGCCAGTCGGCAAAACGTGGTCGGCGGCGAGCATCGGACGAACGCCGACTTCGCGCAGAAGCCGAGTGTGGCGCTCAAGGTCGAGAACTCCGACCCGACCAACGAAGTCGACCCGGGCACCAGCACGACCGAGCCATGCCGCCATGTTCGCAGCGGAACCGCCAGCGCGCCGGACGATTGTGGAGGGAGTATCGGTGTCTGACCGAATCGGGCCGCTGGGAGTCGCAATGACGTCGTCGATGACGTCACCGAAGACGACGATCCGCGGCGGTTCGTCAGGCATTGAGGCTCGCCCACTCCGTTGCGATCTGACCGGCAACACGAACGTTGTTTCGTGCGAGGTCGAGGTTCACCTCGAGACTGCGTCCACCCGAGGCGTTGACGATGAACCCCAGCAGGAACGGTGTTACCGCTTTTCCACGCACACCGGCAAGCTCGGCTGCCGCGAAGGCCTCGCCGAGCACCCGATCGTGTTCGATCGGATCCCACTGCTTGTCCGCGGGAATCGGGTTCGCGACGACGATTCCCTGACCGTGACCGAGAGCGTCCTGCGCTGCCATCACTTCCGCAATCTCTCGCGCACTGTCGACGGACCAATCGAGCATGTGCTCGGATTCGCGCAGCCAGAAACGGGGGAACACCTTGGTGCCATAGCCAATCACCGGAACACTCAGCGTCTCGAGGCGCTCGAGTGTCGCGGCAATATCGAGCACCGATTTCACTCCGGCGCTCACAACGGTGATCGGCGCCACCGCAAGGGTGGAGAGGTCCGCCGATTCGTCGAAGGTGGTCGATGCGCCGCGGTGCACGCCACCGAGGCCGCCCGTCGCAAACACACGAATGCCAGCAAGCGCAGCGAGATGCGCCGTGGCGGCAACAGTCGTGGCACCGCTCGAACCCTTAGCAGCAAGGATCGGCAGGTCGCGTACGCTCGCCTTCGCCAGGTCCTCGTTTGCGATTCGCTTCACGCCGTCCTCGTCGAGGCCGATCTGTGGGACACCGTCGAGCACGGCGATGGTGGCTGGAGTGACGCCGGCATCCGTCAGAATCTGTTCGAATTCGACGGCGGCATCGTAGTTGCGCGGCCTGGGCAGACCGTGACTGATGATCGTGGATTCGAGCGCGACAACTGGACGATTCTCGGCCAGCGCCGCCGCAACTGCATCGGAGACCCTGAGTGTTGTAGCCATCTTCGCTAACCTACCGGGCAATAAAGTCATTCACGTAACACAACTACTTAAGAAGTCGAGAAAGTACGCGATCCGCTAACGGCTTGCCGCCGGTCTGGCAGGTCGGGCAATACTGCAGGGTCGAGTCCGCAAAGATCACCTGGCGGATCGTGTCACCGCAGACCGGGCACGCTTGACCGGTTCTGCCGTGTACCTGCAGATTCGACTTCTTTTCCGCCTTCAGCTCGGACGCCGCCAGCCCGTCGTCTCGCGCGATCGCCTCACGCAGGGTGGATTGCATCGCCGCGTAAAGTTTCGCGACATCATCCGGCGGCATGTTCGCGGGTTTGAACGGGGACATCTTCGCGGTGTGCAGGATCTCGTCTGAGTACGCGTTGCCGATGCCCGCGATGTTCGATTGATAGCGCAGAACGCCCTTGATCTGTGCGCGGCCATTCTCCGCCAGGATCGCCGCGAATACTTGCTCGGTGAATGAGGGGTCGAGCGGGTCGGGGCCGAGGCGGGCGATGCCGGGAACCTCCTGCGGATCCTGGACGAGATGAATGGCAAGGCCCTTCTTCGTTCCGGCTTCCGTGAGGTCGAAGCCGGAGCCGTCGTCGAGCACGAAACGCGCCGCAAGCGGGCCGCGCGTTGGCCGCCCGGACGGCACCGGTGCCTTCTCACGCCAGCGCACCCAACCCGCTCGCGCGAGATGGAAGATGAAGTGGATGTCGCCGACAAGGATGTCGAGGTACTTACCGTGCCTCTCCACCCCGTCAATCGTTTTACCGCCGAGCTCCGATGGCGAGATCTCGAACGTCTTAAGTGCCGCGAACGCGATCAGCTCGAGCCGGTCGACCCGCCGTCCAACCAGGCGCGCGCCGAGATCCGTCACGAGCGCGTGCACCTCGGGAAGCTCTGGCATGCGTCAATCCTGCCCTTTGTGGGCGACACTGTGCAGGGTCCGTCCACCGTCGGTCCCTGAGGTTCTCGAAGGGCTGGGGGTCGAGCAGCCGCGTGCCGAAGGCACCGGCGTCGTCGAGACCTCACCTGCGGAGTACCGTGCGCTAGTAATTCGCACCCGAGATCTCGACGACGGCGCGCTGCGCGGCGCCTGCTCGATCCCCAGTAACTGCTCGATCCCCAGTTACCGGCTCGATCCCTAGTACCAATAACTCGCCCCGCGCGGGCGAGTTAGCAGCATGCCGCGGGTGCTGTGCTCAACCTAGGTCGCGAGCGCCAATTGCTCAACATGACCGAGTCGAAGGGAGCGGCAGCATGACTCCCTCCCCCGCGGTTGGCTCCGTCGGCCAGACCCCGCCCGAACCCATCGAGCTGCGCGGCGTGAACGTAGTCGACACACGCACCGGCAAGATCAGCGCACGACAGGATGTCGGCATAGCCGACGGTCGCATTGTGAGCATGGCGAACACGGGAGCGTCGCCCCTGCTTGGCGGTACGACGCGCATCGACGTGCAGGGAAAGTTTCTCGTTCCAGGCTTCATCGACATGCATGTCCACGCGCTCAACGCGGCCGACCCGTCGGACGCCCTCGCCCTGATGCTCGCGAACGGCATCACGGGTTTTCGGCAGATGAGCGGCACCACCAAACTGCTCGCCGACCGAAAGGCGGGTGTGCTAAATCTCCCTGAGGCGTCCCCAGCATTACTCGCACTCTGCGGCGACATGCTCTCACCGGTGAACTCGGCGACTCCCGAAAGCGCGACCGCTGCCATAGCCGGCCAAATGGTCCACGGCGCCGACTTCATCAAGATCGCTGCCGCTGGGGTCGAACAGTTCGCAGCGGCGCAAGCCGAAGCGAAGAGGCTTGGGATTCCGTTGGCCGGCCACCTTCCGATCGGAATCGATCCCGTGGTGGCCTCGAAGTCCGGTATTCATTCGATCGAGCATCTCGGGCCCGGAATCGTCATGATCGCTGCTTGCTCGACCGATGAGGAAGCGATCCGCGCACAACTCACTGCGACCCCCGAGATCGCACGGCCGAGCGTCAACCTCCCGTTCATCGACAGCATCTTCGACGCCATCTTGAAGAGGATCGTCATCAACCCGGTGCGCCGAACGACGCCTGAGAGCGCGCGCTTGCTCCAACATGCGATCGACACGTTCAGCTTGGAGAAGGCTCGCACCCTTGCCGACGTGTTCATCCAAAACGGGACCTGGCACTGCCTGACGCTCATTCGACAGCTCACCTCCGAGCAGGCGGATCTGCCGAGATTTCGTGGCGACCCGAACCTGCGCTACGTGTCGAACGCTGCGCAGCGGAACTGGCGAAAGGCGACTGCGGACTTCGCAAAGTTTCCGCCAGAGACGAAGTCGACGCTCAAGCAGGAGTACGAACTGCAACTGGAGCTCGCAAAACTCTTCGATGATGCAGGCGTAAAGATGACGGCGGGGACCGACTCGACGGGCGCCGGCTGGGTCATCCCCGGATTTGCTCTGCACGCCGAATTCGACGAACTCGACAGCGCCGGATTCGCTCCCCTGCGGGTTCTGCAGCTTGCAACGCTCAACGGCGCCGAGTTCCTTGACGCAACCGATTCGCTCGGCACCGTTGCCGTCGGCAAGCTAGCCGACCTCGTTCTACTCGATGCCAATCCGTTGGAAAATGTGCAGAACCTCCATACGATTTCCGGCGTGATTCGCGGCGGGCGATACTACTCGAGTGGCGATCTCGACTCGCTCAAACGCAGAGTCGAAGCTTCACGAAACATAGAGTAACCGCGCCGTTCACGCTCTCAGGGAAGAGACAGAAATGACAGATCTCAAGTCGGTCGGCACCGCCGAGCCAAGCTACGACCTGATGGCGGCGCTCGACCCGGATCCGGCCGGACTGTTCGAAACCGTCTCGCCCGAAGACCGCGCCCACTGGGATCGCGCACGCGTTTTCGTGGAAGACGAAGTTCTTCCCGTCATCGCGGACTATTGGGACCGCTCTGACTACCCACTGCACCTGGTCAAGCGGATGGGCGAACTCGACCTGTTACGCGATGGCATCAACTTCGGCGACTTCCCGTACATGAGCAAACTCGCCGCCGGCCTCGTCATGATGGAGCTCAGTCGCGGCGACGGCTCCATGGCGACGGTCATCGCGGTGCAGGGAGGTCTCGCGCTACGCAGCATCGACTTGCTCGGCTCCGATGAACAGAAGGAGCGCTGGCTCGAGAGCCTTTCGCGCGCCCGCGAATACGGTGCATTTGGTTTGACCGAACCGACCCACGGCTCGGATTCCGTCAGCCTCGAGACCACCGCGCGCACCGAGGGCGACACCTACGTGCTCAACGGCAATAAGAAGTGGATCGGCAACGGATCGATCGGCGGCGTCACAGTGATCTGGGCGCGCGGTGACGATGGCCAGGTTCACGGCTTCCTCGTCGAGCAGGACACACCCGGCTACACGGCGACGGTCATCGAGCGCAAGCTCGCCCTGCGCGCAATCTGGCAGACCAGTATCGAACTGACGGATGTCGTGGTGCCCGCAGCTAATCGCCTGCCCGGCGGCAACTCATTCCGCGACACGTCCAAAGTGCTTCTGGCGACACGTCTCGGTGTCGCTTGGTCCGCCCTTGGCCACGCGACCGCGTGCTACGAGGTGGCGGTGCAGTATGCGAAGCAGCGCATCCAGTTCGGGCGACCACTCGCCGCAGCGCAGATCGTGCAGGAACGCCTCACCAGAATGTTGAGCGAACTCGCATCCATGCAGCTCATGTGCTTCCAGATGACGGCCCGGGATGAAGCCGGAACACTCACGTCTGAGCAGGCCAGTCTCGCCAAATACAGCTGCACCCGTACGGCACGCAGCATCGCATCGAACGCCCGCGACCTACTTGGGGGCAACGGCATCCTGCTCGACAACAGGGTGGCGAGACATCTCGCCGACATCGAAGCGATTCACACGTATGAAGGCACGGAGACGATTCAGGCGCTCATCATCGGCCGATCCATCACCGGGGTTTCCGCGTTCGCATAACGCTTCGCCGGCCCAAGTTCACCCCCTAAGGGCGGATGCCTCGGTGGCAGCGTGGAAGCATGTCAGAGAACTTTGGCTTGGAGAACGCCGCTCTGCCGTCCTGGCGGAACGGCGCAACACGAGCCGCGATCGTCGATTTTGTCGAACGGGTGAGCGGCACCGGCCCGGACGGCGTGCCTGTCGAAGACCGGGTGGCGGTCTTCGACAACGACGGCACTCTTTGGACCGAAAAACCGATGCCGACCCAGTTGCACTACGTCGTTCTGCAGTGGGCAGCCGCGGCAAAAGCTGATCCGAGCCTTGCCGAGAAGCAACCATATAAGTCGGCACTGACCGGCGACTTTTCCTGGCTCGGCACGGCGATCGACAAACACTACGCGGGCGACGACTCCGACCTCGGGACGATCCTTCATGCGCTGGTTGGGTCCAACATCGGGGTCTCGGTCGAGGACTACGCCACCGAGGTGGAGTCGTTCTACCGCGACGCGCTGCACCTGACGCTCAAGCGCCCGTATAGCGAGGCCGTCTACCTTCCGATGGTGGAGTTGCTGCGTTACCTCGAGGAGAACGGGTTCACCTGCTACATCGTGTCCGGCGGCGAGCGCGACTTCATGCGACCCATGACCATGTCGAATTACGGCATTCCGCCTGAGCGTGTCGTCGGGTCAGCGGTCGGTCTCGAGTATGCCGACGGCGAGGTTCGCTACGGCTCGTCTCTTTCCTTCTTTGACGATGGGCCGGAGAAGCCGGTCCGGATCTGGACCCGCATCGGCCGCAGGCCCATCCTCGCCGGGGGCAATTCGAACGGCGACATCCCCATGCTCGACTACGTGCAGGGGCATCCATTCAGCCTCAGCCTGCTCCTCCATCACGACGACGACACCGGACGCGGAGACGCGCCATACGACAAGGGTGCGGAGGCTGCTCTCTCGAGCGCCGCCGAACGCCATTACACGGTCGTCAGCGTGAAGGATGACTGGGCAACGGTCTTCCCGGGCGAGCAGTCGTAATCGACCAGTGCTAGTCGAGTTCGAGGCCGGAGGTCGCGAATCGCGCGGCCAAGAATCGGCCGTTGTTGAGAAGACCGGCCGCATCCTGCTCGAGCGCGGACTCGTGGAGTTTTGTGACTGCCGCCTCGAGCGCACCCAGTTGCGCAACCAGCGCCTGGGCCGGCGTGGTGCCGTCCCGAAAACGATGATCGACGGCCCACCCCGTCGGAAGCGAAAGGTACGCGCGGAGAGTATCCGGCAGGTAGATGGTCGCCGTGCGGCGAACGAGCGTTTCGGTCTCGAAGGAGCCGAACTCTGCGTCGCCGGACACACGCGGAAGCGTGTCGGCAAGCAGAGCCGCGATGCGCCCGACCAGGTCAACGGCCTCGGTCGGCATCCTTCCGGTGAGGCGTGAGCTGAGCAGGGAGAGATCGAGTTCGACCGAGTCGTCACTGACCAGGATGTCGGTTGCCGCGAGCTTGATCCCAAGGGCGTTCAGCGCGCGTCCGGCTGCGGCGGCGTCCTGTGCTTCGTCGGCCGCCATCGCAGCGATGCGCCCGGCGAACTCGGTCAGCCACTCGCCCAGGGCGAGCGACCGACGAGAGATGATGACACCGCCAGAGATACGCGCCAGCTCGGCGTTCCACCGAGGGCCGGGCGTGTAGCTCAGGGTGAGTGCCTCGCCGGAAGCCTCGAGCCGAAGCGATGCGATCGTGCCCGCTCGCCCGGCCAGTCGATCACCGAGCGACCGTTCGCGCTCGATCGTGAGAGCACCGGAGGTCTCGGCGCTCGGTAGCGCGCGGTGAACACTCTCGACGAGCCCGGCAAGAAATGACTGCGGTTCTGAGCTGGCTAGTGGAGCTTCCGTCATCCGCGCCCGCCGTCCGTCAGCGGCAGGACCAGGGTTGGTGTCGCAATGACATGATCGTCGCGAAGCGGCCGAACGGCTGTGCCGATCGCAAAGAATTCGGTGGTGTGACCACCCCAGCGGTGCGGCAGGGAGAGCAGCTGAACGCCAACGATTCCCTCAGCCTCGAGCGCCTCTGCCTCGGCCTGCATTCGGCCCATCGCCAGTTCACGAGCGTCGTAGAGCGCCTCCGTGAACTGTGGAATCTCCTTGTTCGAACCGACGGTGTTAAGAGCGCCCATCATGGTCTGGTGCGCGATGTGGTACACGCACGTACCCATGACCATGCCCTGCGGAACATAGCCGGATTGGATGAGCGTCCAAAAATCCTGCCCCGACAGGTCGGACGTGAAGGGAAGCCCCTTGTTGTTGCGCCAGGTTCCCTTGTCCGGCTTTTCGTCCGCGACAACCGCAGTACCAATCGCGACGAACTCTGCGAGGTCATTGCCGTACTCCTTGAACTCGATCTCAAGCCGCACACCGACGACGCCGTCCGCACCGAGAGCATCCGCCTCGGCCTCCATGCGCGTCATGGCCAACTCGCGGGCGTGGTACATCGCCTGGCTCAGCTTGTCGAGCTCCATGTTCTGACTCCACTTTCGAAGCTGGATGCCGACGTGGTAGACGCTCGAACCGAGCACGAGCCCGACCGGCCGGAAGCCCGCCTGGCGCACGAGCAGAAATTCGTTGACTGACAAGTCGGAGGTGAAGAGTCGCTTGCGGCCATCGGCGAGGCGGTCGCGCGCGTCCTTCGGCAGAGTCACGCCGGAAAGCGGGTCAGACACGGTGATTCCTTTCAGTTGTCCCGGAGTGGGAGCACGGTCATCACGAGTGACGACTCGGGAGGCTTGCGGTAGAAACGCGGAACGGGCACGAGCGTGGTACCGATGAAACCCGATTCGGCATGAAAGTCACGTCCATCGTTGGTGCCACAGGGCGTCTCGAACTCGTAGAGGTCCATGTCTGTGATGACGAGTTCTGCCCCGCCAACATGCGTGGCTTTCGCGGCCAGGCGTTCGCGCGCCTCGTTCCGCGCTGCCTGGATGAGCTGCGTCATCCCCTCGACCTCCTGGTTGTCCCACCCAGTGCGTTGGTTGAGCAACTGCCAGTCTTCGTGCTTGGTGGAAACCGACATGCCGAGCACGATTTCGTGCGGAATGAAGCCGGACAGGATTGCGGATGCCGTGTCCTCAGCGGTCAGGTTGGTGCACCACACCTCTCCGTCCGCTCGGCGCGGTGCGACCGTTGGGTCGGTGGAACGGACCGCCGTTCCGAGCGCGGTGAACTCCCAAGACTGTGCGTCGAGCAGTGTGCGTTCGATTTTCACGCCGACGACTCCGTGGGCACCGAGCGCCTTGGCCTCCGCAAGCATGCGCCGGAGCGTTCCGTTCCACGCGGCCTCGACCCCGGCGACGTACGGCGTGTAGCTGCCGTTCTTTCCACCGCGACCGGACGTCGTCACGGGCGAGACAGGGGTACCGTACGTGCCACTGCCGGCGTTCGCGATGCTGTATCCGGTCCCGTAGCCGGACCACCAGTTGCAGCCGCCACCCGCGTAACCCAGGTTCATCACGAGGCATCCGAACACCTCGCCGACCGGTTCGAGAGCCGCGCTTTTGGCCGCCGCCGCCGCGGGTGCCGAAAAGAGGGAAGCCCGCACGCCGCTGGCGCGCTGGTGTTCGATGCGCTGCCGCGCCGCCTGCGGCACTCCATGCATCGGGTTGTCCACGGAGGATATCCAACCACGCGAAACCTGTGGTCTCGTTCACCTTCAAAATCCCCGCGCTGTGGCAGAGTCGGAGCAACCAGCCCCGCTCCCCGATTGGACGTCAACGATGACGACACTCACCCTGTCGAATGGCCGCGTACGCGGTGGTACCACAGATGGTATCGACCACTATCTAGGCATCCCGTACGCGGCGGCACCTGTCGGCGAACTGCGCTTCGCACTCCCGGCGGTCCACCCGGGCTGGTCGGGCGAACGCGACGCAACCACGCTCGGCGCCACCGCGCCGCAGGCAGCGTACCGGGGTGCGATCGCCGAGCTTCTGCCGACGGTGCAGATACCCGGCGAAGAGTTTCTGAACGTCAATGTGTGGACGCCAAGCGGCGCATCCGGCCTGCCCGTCATGGTCTGGGTGCACGGCGGATCGTTCGCGCACGGCTCGAACGCACTGTCCGGGTACGACGGCACCTCGTTCGCGCGAGACGGCGTCGTCTACGTCGCAGTGAACTATCGCGTCGGCTCTGAGGGCTTCTCGGTGATCGACGGGGCGCCGCTGAACCTCGGTGTCGCTGACGTGATCGCTGCGTTGCGCTGGGTGCAGTTGGAGATCGCTGCCTTCGGAGGCGACCCGAACAACGTGACGGTCTTCGGCCAGTCGGCCGGGTCGATCCTGTTGAGCGCGATCGTCGCCCACGCCGACGCGGCCAGCCTGTTCGCCCGTGCGATTCTGATGAGTGGTGCGCCGAGCGCGCTGGCCAAGAGCGACGCTGCGAAGATCTCCCTGCTTCAGGCGAAACGCCTCGGGATCGCGGCGACGCGAGACGACTTTGCGACGATCTCAGCAGACCGACTAGTCACAGCAGCGGACGAGGTCATGGCCGGCGGTACGCCGATCACCGGTGGACCCAGCTTCGGCCCGGCTATCGGCGAGGACATCGTGCCGGTCGATCCGCTCAAGGCGATCCTGGGTGGAGCCGGCAAAGACATCCCGCTGCTGTTCGGTTCCACCTCGGAGGAGTACCGACTCTGGTTCGTGCCCTCCGGGTTGATCGACAAGATCAGCGCGGCGCTGTTCGCTGCCGCACGGGCGAAGTTCCGCATCACGGGACGGATCCTCAAGCCGTACCGGACCAACCGGCCCGGTGCCAGTCGCGGCGAACTGTTCGGTGCGCTGGCAACCGACATCCTGCTGCGCCTGCCCATCAACAGGATCGCGGATGCCCGACTCGCCATCGGGGCGTCGACCCACGTCTACGAGTTCACTTGGCCGAGTCCAGTCCAGAAACTCGGCGCCGCGCACGCTATCGAGCTCGGCTTCGTCTTCGACGGGATTGCCAACCAAGACTGGGCGCGCCTGGTCGGAGAGGCGGCTCCCCAACAGCTCGCGAATGACATGCATCGCGCCTGGGTCGCCTTCGCGAAAACCGGTGACCCTGGCTGGGAACCCTGGCACGCGCGCCGGCCCGTTCAGACGTTTGACGCACCCGCCTCGGCCGTCGTTTATTCACCTCGCGAGGGTGAGCGCGCAGCCTGGGGATAGTCGCATTGTGGTGGTTAAACCCACCGGACTATCACGAGGAGTACGACCGTGCCTTACATCACCACGTCTGACGGAACTCAGATCTACTACAGCGATTGGGGCGAAGGGCAACCCGTCATCCTCAGTCACGGCTGGCCACTCAACGGAGACGCGTGGGCGAAGGAGCAGATGATGCTCGCCGACTACGGTTTCCGCGCCATCGCTCATGATCGCAGGGGTCACGGCCGCTCCTCCCAACCATGGGCCGGTAATGACATGGACACCTACGTCTCCGACCTGGCCGCGCTCGTCGACACTCTCGACCTCGAAGACGTCATCCTCGTCGGTCACTCGACGGGAGGCGGCGAAGTGGTGAGGTACGCCGCTCAATATGGCCAGGACAGAGTCGTCAAGGTCTTCACGGCCGGCGCCGTACCGCCCATCATGCTGAAGTCGGACTCGAACCCGGACGGCACGCCCATCGAGGCGTTCAACGGCCTGCGCGAAAGCGTGCTCAAGGATCGCTCCCAGTTCTATCAAGAGCTGGCATACCCGTTCTTTGGAGCAAACCGCGATGGCGCGAACGTGTCAGAGGGTTTGCGCGACGAGTTCTGGCGGGAGGGAATGCTCGTCGGGATCAAGGCCGCATACGACTGCATCGCGGCGTTCTCCGAGACCGACTTCACGGAGGACTTGAAGGCACTCACTGTGCCGATCTTCATCGCTCAAGGCGAGGACGACCAGATCGTCCCGCTGAAGGATGCTGCGCTCAAGGCGATCGACCTCGTGAAGAACGGCACACTGAAGCTGTACCCCGGCGCGCCGCATGGAATCTCTGGCGCGTACCAGGAGGCGCTCGACGCCGACCTGCTGGCATTCATCACGGAGAAATGAGGGGTGTCGTTCGGTGACCACGGCGCAGGAGGCCGCGGCCATTCTGGCCGAACGCGATCCGGTGATCCGTCACCTGCTCGATCTGGACGGGCCGCCCGTAATGCCGTGGCCCGCGGAGTCACCGTTCGCCAGTCTGGTGCGAGGTATCGCTTCGCAGCAGATCGGCAGTGCGGCGGCCGCGGCGATTCATGGTCGGCTCGTCGTCGCGCTCGACAATCAGGTGACCCCCGAACGAATGCTGACCCTGTCGGACGAAACCATGCGAGCGGTCGGCTTGTCCGGCGCGAAAGTCAGGTCGCTTCGGGACTTGTCCGCGAAGGTGACGGCCAACGAGGTCGAACTCGATCCGGACGAGTTGGCACGCTTCTCCGACGACGAGATCATCACTCAGCTGAGCGCGGTGCGGGGCATCGGACGCTGGTCGGCCGAGATGTTCCTGATCTTCCAGTTGCAGCGGCTCGATGTCTGGCCGACCGGCGACCTCTCGGTTCGCAAGGGTTATGGTCTCGCGTGGGGAATCGACACCCCAACAGCAAAGGAGCTCGAACCTCTCGGCGAGCGCTTCCGCCCGTACCGCACCATCGCGGCGTGGTACTGCTGGGTGGCCGATCGGCTCTACGGAAGAGGCGCGGTTCCGGTTGTCGCCAGCATGTAGTTCGTCACCAAGCGCGGAGGGTGACACCCAACCACTCAGCGAGGTCGGCCACCTCCGCGCGCACCATCTCTTCTTCTTCCCGCTCGAAGGGCAGGAACTCATGCACCGCGGTAACCGTCAGTGCTTCGTTGTCACGATCGACTGCGGCGTCGAGCATCCCGACGAAGCGATCACCCATCAGGATCGGATGTGCGAAGAATCCGTACTTGCGTTGGGGTTTGGGCTTGAACTGTTCGAGCACGTAGTCGAACTCGAAGATCTCGTGCAACCTCGGACGGTCGAACAGCATCCCGTCGTATGGGCTGAGGAAGGCGACCCTGCCGCCGGGGTCGTCGAGTGCCGCGAGAGCCTCCGGGTCGACGCGCCACTTCAGACGCGAACCCTCGATGACCGCGGGCTCGCCCGCCTCCCCTACCCGGCTCCACGGAGACTTGTGCTTGGCGATGCCCGCGGCGTGCAGCCTGCGCTCGTTTCGCAGCCGCTCAGCTTCCTCGTATTCATACTCGGGGAGGTCCTGCGGGTAGACGCGTTCGGCGAGGTCCCATCGCCGGTGCCGACCCTCACGTGCCCCGACCGCGATCTCCCCCTGCAGGTGTAGCAACTCGAGCATGTGTGGAACCTGGTTCGGTCCGTACCAGCCGTCTGACGCGCGAGCGACCTCGGCCGTGTCCGGGATGTCGGACGCGAGAAGCGGTCCATCCGCCCGGAGCCTGTCGAGCACGTCGCCGCGAAACCGATCATTCGCTTCGAGCCAGTCGCGCGTGCTTTGCCGACGCGGCCAGCGACGCATAGCAGGAAGCATCAACGGCAACATGCTCATCGGGCGAAATGCCCCATCGAATTCGAACAACAGCCGATCCGACCACAGCGCCTTAGAGAGTTGCACCGGATCGTAGGTCGAACCGATGCGTGACCAGAGGATGGTGTGCTCCGCTGGCGCGATCGTTGAGGTCGGGTCGATCTTGATCGCGCCGAGCTCTTCCGCGACCTCGACGACGTCGCCGGGACGCGCAGCATCCAGTAACTGGGCCCGGACCACGATGCGTCGGGCCTCATCGCGCGTGAGCTGGTGCGCACCCATTGCGGCTAATCGTTCCTTTCATCTGCCACTTCACGATCATGACACGCGATCGAGATCACCGGTTTGTCTCGAGCGGGGCATCTCCGCATTCTCGGCCGACCACTCGGTGGTCGCGATTGGCGTCATAGTGCTGACGGCGCAACTGGTCGCAATGGTCGCGAACCGATTCACCGGACCGATCACGTCGCTGTTCCAGGCGACAGGCCGAGCCCGAGCTAGCCGAGGCGGCGCTCGAGCAGGGCGCTGCCTGACTATAGACCAGGCTCGTGGTGCGAACTTTTCGGCATCCGACCTAATCTGTTTGTGGGCGAGGCATCCGAATGGGCGCCGATCGCGTTGGGAGGATGCGCGTGCGCGTCTTGGGAAGAAGCATCGGAATCGCTGGCGGGGCGCTGCTCCTCGCCTCTTTGATCGGATGCAGCAGCGGAACACTCCTGTCGGAGAAAGCGGCGCAAACCTCGACACCATCGGCATCGATCGCCCCAACTCCGACAGCGACCCCGACCCCTACCCCTGCCGCCGTTGCACCGAAGCCCAAGCCCGTCGCGGCTGCCCCAACCTCGCCCATCTGTGCTGCCAACCCGGGCGGCGTCAAGCACATCTATGTCAGCATCTCCCAGCAGCACCTCTGGGCGTGTGCGGGCCAGGCGCTCGCCCTGAACACAGCGGTGACGACCGGCGCATCAGCGCTGACGAACGTGCACGACGCAACACCGCAAGGCACTTTCCGCATCTACGGCAAAGTGCGCAACACGATTCTCCGCGGACATGACGCGAACGGCTCATGGCGCGATCCCGTCGCATACTGGGTGCCATTCCATGGCGCTTACGGATTCCACGACGCCTCGTGGCAGAAGTTCCCGTTCGGCAGTCCGCTCTACCGAACCCAGGGATCGCACGGATGCGTCCACGTACCGGTCGGGGTGTTGGGAGTGCTCTACAACTGGGCACCGATCGGCACCCTCGTGACCATTCGGGGATAGCTCTCCCGAAATATGAATTGAGTGTGAGTTCGCGCGAACCACCCGGAAGGTCACACGCGCGGGGCCTGCAGCGGATTATGTTCCACCTATCGGTCGAGCGTTCCATGAGATTGTTTGGGGGAACTGATCTGAAGGCGACAGTTGGGGTCCGCACGCGCGCGCGCCAGTCGAACCGCGTGCGGATGTCACGAATCGTGAGCATCCTGGGGATAAGCATCCTTCTCGCAGGGGCCTCGATCGTCTCGTCCGACCCATCGCCTGCGGGGGCGACGACTTACCCCACATGGGCGGATGTCGTCGCGGCACGCAAAAACGCGGCCACCAGCCGGGCAGAAGTGACACACATCAAGGCCCTCATTTCTGACCTGAACACGAGGCTGAAATCCGCACAGGCGGATGCCGCGGCAAAGGGTGCGGCCGCCTATAC
>DASXNG010000213.1:0-11018 GCA_036495225.1 Galbitalea sp. | reverse complement strand
GACCTCCGCTTCTGACGCTGCGATGAGCGGCAGCACGAAACCGTCGAGGGCATCCTTGGGGCAGTGATCGGTGTGCAGCGCGACCGTCACCGGGTAGTTCTTGGCCACCTCCGTGGCGAATGCGGCGAAGGCCAGCGCGCCGGAAGCGCGGTTCTTGACGGTCTGGCCGGCGAAATAGTCAGCGCCACCCGTTGTGACCTGGATGATGCCGTCGGACTGCGCCTCCGAGAGACCCTGAAGCACGGCGTTGATGGTCGACGATGAGGAGACGTTGACGGCGGGGTACGCGAAGCCCGACTTCTTGGCCTTGTCGAGCATTTCGGCGTACTGCTCGGGGGTGGCGACGGGCATGGCTGCTCCTTTGGACGAACGGCGGGGTGGTGGTTATCAAAAGTCTAACGAGCGCGCTTTGAGTAGGATTGCCTGGAAGCGTTGATCCCGTGCGGGACCACCACCACCACGCTCCTTCACGTAAGGATTCGCCATGGTGGAAACTGACACCGCATCCCTTTTTCTTCATCCAGACCGCAACCTCGGCATGGAGCTCGTGCGTGCGACGGAGGCTGCAGCCATCCGCGCGGTCCCTTTCATCGGTCGCGGCGACAAGCTGGCGGCCGACGGCGCGGCGGTGGATGCGATGCGAACGTTCCTCGGAACCGTCAACTTCGACGGCGTCGTCGTGATCGGTGAAGGCGAGAAGGACCACGCCCCGATGCTCTTCAACGGCGAACACGTCGGCAACGGGCACGGGCCCGCGTGCGACATCGCCGTCGACCCGATCGACGGTACTTCGCTCACGGCGGCTGGCCGCCAGAACGCGCTGTCGATGATCGCGGTCGCCGACCGGGGGAGCATGCTCGACGCCTCGACCGTCTACTACATGAAGAAGATCGTCACCGGCTCGGAGGGGATCGGGGTCGTCGACATCCGGCTGCCGATCGGTGAGAACATTCGCGCGCTCGCCAACGCGAAAGGCAAGCCCGTCTCGGAGATGACAATCGCGGTGCTCGATCGCCCGCGGCACGCAGAATTGATCGAGGAGATCCGCGCCGCCGGTGCTGGAACGCGACTGCTCCTGGACGGGGATGTCGCGGGCGGCATCAACGCCGCGCGCTACGGCACACGCATCGACATGTGTGTCGGCACCGGAGGAAGCCCGGAGGGCGTGGTGACTGCGTGCGCGATGAAGGCGCTCGGCGGATTCATCCAGACAATCCTCGCCCCGACCGATGACGATCAAAAGCAGCGCGGTCTCGACGCGGGACTCAAGTTCGACCACGTCTACGAGGCGGACGAGCTCGTGAAGGGCGAAGACACCTACTTCGTGGCGACGGGAGTCACCGACGGGCAACTCGTCGACGGGGTGCGGCGTCTCGGTCCGATCATCCGTACGGAGAGCATTGTTCTCCGTTCACGCTCGGGCACCATCCGCCGCGTGGTCGCCGATCATCTCGCGAGCAAGTGGCTCGATTAGTCAGTTTTCCAGCACCGACAGGATGTTGCCGCTCGGGTCGAGGAACCAGGCGATATCCGGCCCCATGTTGACCGACTTTCCTCGCGCGATGCCCTTTTCATCCTGGTGCGACATTTCGTAGCGCTCGAGCGCCACGCCTGCCTCGGTGAGCTCTTCGACCGCGCGGTCGATGTTCTCGACTTCGAGGTTCAGCACCGTGTACGTCGCCGGGACGTGGTCGCCCTTGGGGTACACGAAGATACTGCCCCCCTGGGGCAGAGCGATGTTGAAGGCACTCATCGGATTGTCGGTGACCTCGAGCCCGAGGGTCTCTCCGTAAAAGGTGCGAGCCTCGTCGATGTCCCTTACTGCGATTCCGCTGAACAAACCCGTTGTGGCAACCATGTAAACCACTTTGTCACGGTTGGGCCGAATACGGGCAAATTCGGTGATCCCGGGGGTGCGGGCCCGACCGAAATTGGCGCGCCTACGCCCCGATTCGCTCGAGATTGTCCTTGTCGTCCGGCACGACCTCGAGCTCGAGCGCGGTCAGCTGCTTTGGCTGTTGCTCGACCAGCCGCGGCGAGCCGATGACTTTGGATTCGTCGAGCGCGTCGAGCTTGCGCGCGGTCACGAGCACGCGGTTCTCGAGCGAACTCGCGAACTGGTTGTAGCTCGACACCGTGTTGTCGATTGACTTGCGCAGGCGGTCCGCGTGCTCGGCGAGGGTTCCGAGTCGACCGTACAGCTCCTTGCTGAGGTCGAACAGGCGCTTGGCATCCTCGGTCAGCACATCCTGCTGCCAGGTGAAAGCGACCGTTTTTAACACCGCCCACAGGTTGACGGGGGAGGCGAGGGCGATGTTCTTGCTGAAGGCATAGTCGAGCAGGCCCGGATCGTGTTCGAGCGCGGCGGCGAGGAGGGGCTCACTTGGGATGAAGGCGACAGTGAAGTCCGGACTGGATTCGAGCCCCGCCCAATATGTCTTGGCCGACAGCGCATCGACGTGGCTCTTGACCTGCTTGGCGTGCTGGCCGAGAAGGCTCTTGCGCCGGGTCTCCTCCTCGCCGGTAGCTGTCGGAGGGATTCTGCTCGCCTCCAGATAGGAGTTGTATGGCACCTTCGCGTCGACGGCCAGGAACTTTCCGCCCGGCAGTCGTACCACCATGTCTGGGCGCCCGGCGCCAGCATCCGAGGTGATCGATGACTGCAGGTTGAAGTCGACGCGGTTGATGAGTCCCGCAGATTCGACGACGTTGCGAAGCTGAGCCTCGCCCCACACCCCTCGGCTCGCGTTGTTGCGCAGCGCGGACGCGAGCGAGTCAGTGGTGATCCGCAGTCGTTCTTCCGACTCGCTTGCAGTGCGGAGCTGTTGGGTGAGCTCGCCGTGCTGGAGTGTGCGCTGGGTCTCGAGGTCTGTGACCTTCTGCTGCATGGTGCGGAGTGTCTCCTGTACGGGAGTGAGCGCTTGCAGCACCTTGCTCTCGGCGCGCTCACGTTCGGTGCGCTCAACTTGCTCGAGGCGAGTGCGCTCGGTGAATTCACGGAATTGTGCCTGCTGATCGACCACCTGCTCGCGCAGTGCGGAAGCCGTTGCCTGAAGCGAGGCAATCTCGGCGCCGAGCGAGGCACGCTGGGCAGCCTCGTGTGCGCGAACCTCGGTGAGGGCGGCCGTGTGCCTGGCCTCGAGCACCGCCGGGTTCTCGCCGGATTCGGCAGTCGCCCGGCGGGAACGCGCTAGCAGCAGACCGATGACAGCGCCGAGCGCCACGCCAACGATCAAACCAATCACCAAAGCAACTACCGGATCCATGGTTTCAGTGTCCCATCGGGCTCGGACATCCCTCGGATGCGACTGGCTAAATGTTCCCGAAATGTCTGCGATTAGAGTGGCCGCATGAGCATTGTCGAGCACTGGATCAACGGCGAAATCGTTAGCGGAGCATCCCAGAGGACGGCACCCGTATACGACCCGGCGCGGGGCGAGGTTGCGCGCGAGGTTCGCCTTGCGACGGCCGCGGACGTGGATGTTGCCGTCCGGGCGGCGAAGGCCGCCTTCCCGGCGTGGTCCGGCGCATCGTGGGCCAAGCGTCAGCAGGTGTTGTTCGCGTTTCGCGAGATTCTGAACGCGCGCAAGGGCGAGCTCGCCGCCATCCTGACCAGCGAACACGGCAAGGTGACGTCAGACGCACTGGGCGAGATCGCTCGCGGTCTCGAGGTCGTGGAGTTCGCGACCGGCATCGCGCACCTCGCGAAGGGTGAATACAGCGAGAACGTCTCGACGGGCGTCGACGTCTACTCGCTGCACCAGGCGCTCGGTGTCGTCGGCATCATCAGCCCGTTCAACTTTCCGGCGATGGTGCCGCTGTGGTTCTTCCCGATCGCGATTGCGGCCGGAAACACGGTCGTGCTGAAGCCTTCGGAGAAGGACCCGTCGGCGTCACTCTGGATGGCGCGCGCCCTCAAGGAGGCCGGACTGCCCGACGGCGTCTTCAACGTCGTTCACGGTGACAAGGAGTCCGTTGACGGTCTGCTCGAGCACCCGGATGTCGCGTCCATCTCGTTCGTCGGCTCGACTCCGATCGCGAAGTACATCTACGAGACGGCCTCGAAGCACGGAAAGCGCGTTCAGGCACTCGGCGGCGCGAAGAACCACATGCTGGTTCTCCCGGATGCCGACCTGGACCTCGTCGCCGACTCTGCCGTCAATGCCGGCTTCGGTTCCGCCGGCGAGCGGTGCATGGCGATCTCCGTGGTCGTCGCTGTCGAACCGGTGGCCGACGAACTGATCGCCAAGATCCAGAAGCGGATGTCTGGCCTCACGGTCGGCGATGGAACGCGGGGCTGCGACATGGGACCGCTCATCACCAAGGAGCATCGCGACAAGGTCGCTGGCTACATCGATGTTGCGACGGAGGATGGCGCTGTCGTCGTGGTTGACGGTCGCGGCATCTCGGTGAACGGCGAAGCCGACGGCTTCTGGCTTGGGCCGACGCTCATCGACAAGGTGCCGCTGACGTCACGTGTCTACACCGAGGAGATCTTCGGACCGGTGCTCTCGATCGTTCGCGTTGCGTCCTACGAGGATGGCCTCGCTGTCATCAACGCGTCGAAGTACGGCAACGGTACGGCGATCTTCACCAACGACGGCGGAGCCGCACGTCGCTTCCAGAACGAAGCCCAGGTCGGGATGATCGGCATCAACGTACCGATTCCCGTGCCGGTCGGGTACTTCTCGTTCGGCGGCTGGAAGGATTCGCTGTTCGGCGACACCAAGGCCTACGGCCCGGACGCGGTGCACTTCTTCACAAGGCAGAAGGCGATCACCTCGCGCTGGCTCGACCCATCGCACGGCGGGATCAACCTGGGGTTCCCGCAGAACTGAGTGGTTGGTTGAGTAGCGCGGCGCGCAGCGGCTCGCGTAGCGAAACCCGGCCTGAGCATGCCGAAAACAAAAAAGCGGCATGGACTCACCTGCTTATGCGGCGACAGGATTGGGCCGCCGATACGGCCAACAAGCTCCTGTTGACGATCCCAATCGGCCAATCCATCCTGTCGGGAGTTCGGCTACGACCGCGGACGCCGGCGAATGCGGCCGTAGAAGCTCCGTGCTGGTGCGCTGAGTCGGAAGAGCTTGGTGTTGCGCAGTCGCGTTAGTTCGGACTCCGCGACGCGTGCCTCAGTGAGGGCGCGAGCCAGGTCGAAGTTCACCTCGCCGAACAGGGACTCCTTGGCTCGCGCGAAGCTCACTGGCACGGTCACGCCGCGGTCCCGCGGATCGAAAGACACGGCGATGAGGCCATCGCCGCTGTACGACTCCGACACGGTGTGCTCGGCAATGACGTGCGCGCCGACATCCCGAAGCAGCACCAACGCATTCTGATGGGTCAGCGGGTCTCCGGAGATCGAGTGGTGGTGCGTAGAGATGATAGCGAAGCGAACGCGTCCCGCGGCGAAGTCCGCCAGCGCACGCTTCAGCAGAACCGTCTCGGCACCCTGGATGTCCACGAGGATGAGGTCGACGTGGTCGAGTCCCGATTCGGCCATCAGCGAGGCGAGGTCGTGCTGGGGCACCTCGTATTCGCGCGCGTCGGCATCCGCGTTCAGGGTCAGGAGCTCGCCGACGTCGGCACCAACTGCGCCGCGAACAAAGTGGATGCGGTCTTCCAGGCGGTTGATTCTGGCGTTACGCCTGCCGAGCTCGAAGCTGTCGGGATCCGGCTCCATCGCAACCACGCGACCCTCCGGCAGGGACTTGGCAAACCACATCCCGTAGTAGGTCCAGTTGCTTCCGAACTCGATCATCGTTGGCGTTCCGCCGGTATTCACCAACTCGCGGATGACCCGGTCGAACACGACCTCTTCCTGCGGCTCGTGGACGCCGTGGGCCGAGCGGATGATCTCGGTCATCCACCGGCCGAAGTAGCCACCCTCTTCGATCAGCAACCCGTTGTGCATGACCTGAAGCTTGACGCCATCGCGCTCGACCAGCGCGCCGGCATCCGCAACTCGGGGAAGGGAATCCGAGTCGGCGCACATCAGCGTGGTTACGACGCGGCGGACCTCTTCGGGGTCGGAGATCAGGTCAAGTCGTGGTGCTGGATCTCTGTCACGCACGCATGAAGCCTAGCGTTGGCGTACAGCCAGAGGGGCGATCGTCAAGGTAGCGTGTGAGCGACGAAGAGGTTCACGAAGGGACCGACACCGATGGCTTCCGAGCAATTTGTCTCGCACACGCAGAACCGCGAGGACGTTGTACTGAACCGGGTCTTCGGAACCATGCCACAGGGTCGGTATGTCGAGGTTGGCGCCAACGATCCGCGAGTCGATTCGATCACATACGGCTTTTATCGTCGCGGCTGGTCGGGTCTGGAAATCGAGGCAAATCCGGCATTCGCGGAGGCGTTTCGCCAGTCGCGACCTCGGGACACTTTCCTGCAGGCCGCGATCACCGACAGCGACGAACCGACGATCACGTTTCACGTCATCCCCGACACCGGTTTGTCAACGCTCGTCGACTCCGTCAGCGCGGGGCACGCTTCCGACGGTTGGACGATCGTCGACCAGACAGTTCCGACGGCTCGCCTCGGCGCGACCATCCAGGAGGCCGGGCTTGAGGCCGAAGACATCCACTTTCTTGTGATCGACACAGAGGGCTCGGAACTGCAGGTGCTGCGGTCCATCGACCTGCGGGCGATCCGCCCCTGGGTTCTGATCGTCGAAGCCACTGCGCCAACTAGCACGGTGCAGACTCATCAAGCATGGGAACCGCTAGTTCTGGGCTCTGGCTACCAGTTCTGCCTGTTCGACGGCTTGTCGCGCTTCTACGTTGCCGACGAGAGGGCAGCGGAACTGAAAGAACAGCTCTCTTATCCGGCGTGCGTGTTGGACAACTTCATCCCCTACGACGAATATCGGTTGCTTGCCGAGCGCGATGAACTGGAGAAGTCGCTCGTGGAGGCAAGGGAGCGAATTGATGCGCTCGAAAAAACGCTGTCCTGGAGACTGACCAAACCACTTCGCGCGGTTCGTGGCCTGCGGCTTCGTTCCTGAGGGACTGGGGGATGCGCCTCAGTCTGCGAGGACCGCGGGACGCACATCCACCGCAGGGCCGATGGAGCGCATCCTGGTTCCGGCGAGCGAGGTGAGATGGGTAACGTCATCCGCGCCGTGCCGTCTGGCCGCGTGCACGATGATCGCAGCGCACGCCTCCGAGTCGGCCAGTGCGTTGTGGTGCTCGAAGTCTTCGAAGCCGGCGGCCATTGCGGCGACCGGCAGCCGGTAGGAGTCGAGGTTGTAGGTCTTGCGCGCGATCTCCAGGCTGCATGCGTAGTTAAAGTCGGGTGTCTCCACAAAGGTTGCAGCACACGCCGCAGAGATCACGCCCATGTCGAAGCCGGCGTTGTGCGCGACGAGGATGTCGCCGTCGGCGAACGCGACCAGCTCGGGCCGTTGCTCGGTCCAGAGTGCGGCGTCGACGACATCCGCAGCGACGAGACCGTGGATGCGGGTGTTCCATTCCCAGAACTCGTCGTGACCGGCCGGGGGTTTGATGAGCCAGTATGCGTGGTCGACGACCCTGCCATCCCGAACCTTGACGAGCCCGACGGAACAGGCCGATGCGCTCGAAGAGTTGGCTGTCTCAAAGTCGATCGCGGTGAAATCCAGGGGCACGACCCGATCGTCTCACGCCCGTCCGACGACGAGCCGATGACCCGCGCGTAACCTGAAATCGTGGTGGATGAACTCACAGCAAAACAGGCCGCATCCTTCGATCAGGCGGCCGAGGTGTACGAACGCTCGCGACCGGAGTATCCGCAAGCGGCGATCGACTGGCTGCTCCCCGCTGGCGCGAAGACCGTGCTCGACCTCGGCGCTGGAACGGGCAAGCTCACCCGAGCGCTGACCGCTCGTGGCCTTGAGGTGTTCGCGGTCGACCCCTCGCCGAAGATGCTTGAGCAGCTGCGAGCTGCGGTGCCTGGAGCGATCGTGCATGTGGGTTCTGCGGAAGACATCCCGCTCCCCGACGGTTCGGTGGACGCGGTAGTCGTGGCGCAGGCCTGGCATTGGGTGGATCAGGATGTCGCCCTCCCGGCAGTCGCGCGTGTGTTGCGCCCGGGCGGAACACTCGGCCTCATCTGGAACTTTCGTGACGAACGCGTTCCGTGGGTCGCTCGCCTGACCGAGGCGATGCATCCGGCGACGGGGGAGCTGTTCCTGGAGAATAACGTCATCCAGACCGGCCCGTTCGGAGCCATCGAGGAGGTCGAGTTCGAGTGGTCCATGCAGTTTGACCGCCCGGCGCTGATTGAGTTGCTCAAGTCGCGGAGCTACTACATCGTCGCGACGCCCGACCGGCAGAAGGAACTCGAGGCGGCGGTGCACGACCTGCTCGACATCGATCCGGATGTCGGCGGCCAGACCGTCTGGGAGATGCCGTATCGCACGCGAGCGTTTCGGATGCGGTTGCCGTGATCACGGTCTTCGTGGCCCAGCTTCACGCCCCCTGGCGCGTCCGTAACTCAGGCAGAATTCCGGCGGCCGGGTGCCCCGCCCCGGAATCCTGCGGGTGTGAAGCGCCCGCAGAACATCCTGCCTGAGTTATGGACAGCTACGGCCTACTCTGACCCGGCATGCTCTGACCCAGCAGCCTTCTCGGCAACCTGCGCGAAAACCGCGACGGGCGCGCGACGCACCGTGCGATTGACAGACGTGACAGCCGCGAGCGCGAGCAGCCAGACGCCACAGGCGATTGCGAGCGCGACGGGACCCAAGGCCGACAGCAACACGCCGCCGAGAATGGCGCCGAGCGACATTGCGCCCGTCGTGACTGTGCCTACCGCGCCGCTGACTCGACCCTGCAAGCGGTCAGGCGTAACCGACAGGCGGTACGTGCTCATTGCGACCATATAGATGGGTGCGACGACAGACTCTACGAGAGCGATAGCGCCCAGCATCCACCAATCACGGGCAATCGCATACAGAGGGAACGCGAGTGCCTCGACCCACAGCATGACGATCGCGACCATTCCGAGCGGGAACCGCCGAACGATGTGAGCCGATGCCAAACCTCCCAGCAACGCGCCGAGTGCCGCGCCACTGAAGATCAGGCCGACCTCGAGCGCGCCAGAGCCGACCTGTTGCGCTCGCATCGGCTAATGCTGGTGCGCCGGCCCGGGTACCCTTGACCCTCGTGGCTCTCACTATCGCGATCGTTGGTCTCCCCAACGTCGGCAAATCGACCCTGTTCAACGCGCTGACCAAGAACACGGTTCTGGCAGCCAACTACCCATTCGCGACGATCGAGCCCAACGTCGGAATCGTGAACCTTCCCGACCCGCGCCTGTCGAAGCTCGCCGAACTGTTCCACTCCGAGCGCATCCTGCCCGCTCCGGTGTCGTTCGTCGACATCGCCGGCATCGTGAAGGGTGCCTCCGTGGGGGAGGGACTCGGCAACAAGTTCCTCGCCAACATTCGTGAGGCGGATGCGATCGCGCAGGTCATCCGCGGCTTCGAGGATCCGGATGTTGTCCACGTCGACGGCAAGGTCGACGCGGCAAGCGACATGGAGACCATCAACACCGAGCTGATCCTTGCTGACCTGCAGACCCTCGAGAAGGCTGAAGCCCGCTACGAGAAGGACCTGCGCGCCAAGAAGATCACGCAGGCGACAGTCGACACGGCGAAGGCCGCCGCGGCGTGGCTCAACGACGGAAAGCCGCTGTCCGCGTCATCCATCGACCTGGAACCGATTCGTGAACTCGGGCTGCTGACGGCCAAGCCGTTCATCTACGTCTTCAACGTGGATGAGGCGGTACTCACGGATCCCGCGCGCAAAGCCGCGCTCGAGGCTCTCGTTGCGCCGGCGCACGCCGTGTTCCTCGATGCCAAGCTCGAGTCGGAGCTCATCGACCTGGACGCCGATGATGCCGCCGAACTGCTCGCCTCGACGGGTCAGGATGAGAGCGGACTCGACCAGCTCGCCCGCATCGGCTTCGACACCCTCGGCCTTCAGACCTACCTGACTGCCGGCCCAAAGGAGTCCCGCGCCTGGACGATCCACAAGGGCTGGAAGGCGCCGCAGGCGGCTGGCGTCATCCACACCGACTTCGAGAAGGGCTTCATCAAGGCCGAGGTCATCGGCTTCGACGACCTAATGGCGACCGGCTCCATCGCCGAGGCGCGCGCCCACGGCAAGGCCCGCATCGAAGGCAAGGACTACATCATGCAGGATGGCGACGTGGTCGAGTTTCGGTTTAACAACTAGAGAACGCGTCGTGGAGCGACAGCCATACGCAGACGCGATTGCCGTCGGGTTGTCAGGGATTGCGGATGTCGAGACATCCATTTCTGTCCCCAGTGTCGTGAGATCGAGTGCCCGCGGCATAGCGGATTCGATGGTTGTTGTGCCCGCCCGGTGAATCACGTTCCAGTCCGGGACAAATCGCTCCAGAAAACTGGGCTGGGAGCCGCAATTTGTGAGCAATTTCTGGCTGCGGCGCGGAGGCAGCCCGCCTTCCGTTACTGTGGGGTCCTCTGATATTGCCCGCGCTCGCGGGGGGACGAAAGGTAAAGGGCGGATGGCCTCAAACGGCGCGTACGTGGTGTTGCAGATTGTGCTCAAGGAGAAGTTTTTGGGCACCGGCTCCGGCAATCTCACGGAGTTGGAGAACTCGATCAATGTGCAGGCCGCGCTCGGCTATCGACTGCACACCATTACAACGGCGGCGTCCGGGAGCAAGGGCCTCGGAGGCGGAGATCGCATCCAAGCGACAATGGTCTTCGAACGAATCGCTTAGGACCGCTCGCTCGGTCGCGATCGAGTGTCGAGTCGGGCGCCTGTGGATGATGCAGCCGCGGGCTACCCGCCAATAACCTCGTCGATGAATCCGGCAACGGACGATGTCACCAGCTCAGCTACAGCGTGCGCGTTGAATGACGACGACGCCCGCACCTTCATTCCGTGATCGGCTCCCGGCACCGAGATCACACGAATGCTCTGTCGTGCGCCCACCTCGGCTTCGAGTGTCGCAGCGCTTCCAAAGGTGTCGCGCTCGCCTTGCAG
>DASXNG010000212.1:0-3567 GCA_036495225.1 Galbitalea sp. | reverse complement strand
AACTGCTCAGTGGCCCAGTGCCTCGAGATCGTGGGCGAGTGGTGGAGCCTGTTGATTGTTCGCGATGCGTTCTTGGGTGTGCGCCGGTTCGACGATTTCCAGGCGCGGCTAGGGATCTCGCGCAACATCTTGAACGATCGTCTGACCAAGTTGGTCGACAACGGCATCTTCGAGCGCGTGCCCTACCAAGACAACCCACCCCGGTCGAACTATCGGCTCACCGACAAGGGCCGCGACCTGTGGCTCGTTCTCACCGTGATGCGTCAATGGGGTGATCGATGGGCCGCGCCCGACGGACCGCCGCTGAAGATGCGCCACTCGGAGTGCGGCCGCGTCGTCAAGGCCGCGGCGGTGTGCTCGCATTGCGGCGAACCGCTCGATCGTCGTGCGGTGACCTACGAACCTGGGCCGGGCGCAGTCGAAGCCGACCTCGAGGGCCTCCCGCGCTGACCAGCTGCCAACCCGACAGCGCCCTCGCGCGTCTCAAAGTGACTTCTATGACACAACCCAATACCCATGCCACCAGAAAGCATGGCCGTGACACGAAGGGATCATCATGAAGATCGAAGGCGCTGCGGCTCTCGTCACCGGCGCGAATCGCGGACTCGGCGCCGCGATCGCACAGGCTCTGCTCGATGAGGGTGCCACCGTGTACGGTGCAGCTCGAGACACCGCGACGATCACCAACCAACCCGTCATCCCGGTGCTCCTCGACGTAACGAACGACGGCCAGATCGGGGACGCTGCACGCAACTGCGCTGACGTGTCCATCGTCGTCAACAACGCGGGCATTCTTCGCAGCTCTCCATCGCTGGCGGCGGGCGCGGTCGAGGCCGCCCGCGCGGAGTTGGAGACGAACTTCTTCGGTTCGATGCGGATCGCCCGGGCCTTCGCGCCGATCCTTCGCCAGAACGGAGGTGGCGCCCTCGTCAACGTACTGTCGGCGCTCTCGTTTGTCTCGATGCCGCAAGGGGCGACCTACAGCGCGTCGAAGTCGGCGGCGTGGTCACTCACCAACGCGCTCCGTATCGAGCTTCGAAGCCAGGGAACCCTCGTCCTCGCGGTGCACGCCGGATTCATCGACACCGACATGGCAGCGCGCGTGAGCGGCGACAAGGTCAGCCCCGAGACCGTCGCGCACCAGATCGTGACCGCGGTCGCAACCGGCGCAGAGGAAGTCCTCGCCGACGCAACCAGCGAGATGGTCAAAGCAGCATTACCCAACGATCTCACCGCGCTATATCCGGCGCTTCAGGCCCAATGGGACACGGAGATGGCGGAGTCCAAGTGAGAGCCACCAACCAGACAAGACAAATGGAGGCTGACATGAATGACGACCGGAACATCGAGAGCCATGTGGCTACGTTGTACAAGGACGCCCCCGCCCGCACGGTCACGGCCGGCGGCGTGACCTTCGCCTACCGAGAGCTAGGACCGAAGGGCGGCGTCCCCGTCATCTTTTTCGTGCACCTCGCCGGAACCCTCGATAACTGGGATCCCCGCATCATCGACCCGATCGCCAAGGACCACCACGTCATCGCCTTCGACAACCAGGGCGTCGGCGCCTCTACGGGCAAGGTGCCCGACAGCGTCGAAACGATGGCCGCCGATGCGTACGCGTTCATCACTGCACTCGGGTTCGACAAGGTCGACATATTCTCGTTCTCCCTCGGCGGCATGGTCGCCCAAGCTCTCCTCGTCAAGCACCCTGAGCTGGCTCGCAAGCTGGTCCTGACTGGTACGGGTCCCAAGGGCGGCAAGGACATGGACAAGGTCGCGGGCGTCACCTACCTCGACATGGTCAAAGCCACACTCACCCGGTCCGATCCCAAAGAGTTCCTCTTCTTCAACCGCAACGACACCGGCAAGGTCGCATCGAAAGCGTTCGTCAAGCGCCTCGCCGAACGCACCGAGAATCGCGATGCCAAGATCAAGATCAAGGCGTTCCAGACCCAGCTGAAGGCCATCAAGAAGTGGGGACGCGGGACGCCCGACGACCTGTCAACGATCACTCAGCCCACGCTCATCGCCAACGGTGACAACGACCGGATGGTCCCATCGGTGCTGTCCGAAGACTTGCACCGCCGCATCGCGAACTCCGAATTAATCATCTACCCCGACTCCGGTCACGGCGGCATCTTCCAGTTTCACGAGCAGTTCGCTCCCGTCGCTGTCGAATTCCTTGCCCGCTGACTGCCACGACAACTACACCAGCGAAAGGAGCGCACCATGACCCACGACAGCACCATCACTCTCGAACGTCCGAGTCCGAAGATCGCCCGGATCAGCTTCGCGAATCCGCCCGTGAACTTGATCGTCACCGAGACCGTCACGCGCCTCGACGCGATCCTCCGCGACCTGGCCGACGATCCCGACATCCAGGTGGTCGTCTTCACCAGCGGCGTGCCGGACTTCTTCTTCAATCACTTCGACCTCGCCGCGGCGGGCGACTTCCCCGTGCCCGAGGGCGACGACGCGGTGCCGATGTGGACCGACATCGTGCTACGACTTTCCAAGGCCCCTTACATCACGATCGCGTCGATCCGAGGGCGGACCCGCGGTGGCGGCAACGAGCTCGCCCTCGCGTTCGACCTGCGCTACGCGAGCCGGGAACACGCGATGTTCGGACAGCCCGAGGTCGGCAGCGGCTTACTGCCCGGCGGCGGAGCAACAGAGCGACTCCCCCGATTCATCGGCCGTGACCGCGCCCTCGAAGCAATCCTCACCAGCGACGATTACGACGCCACCACCGCCGAACGCTGGGGCTGGATCACCCGGGCCTTGCCCGACGCCGAACTGGACGACTTCGTCGACACCATCGCCGCACGCCTGGCCTCATTCGACAGAACATCCCTCGCGTCGGCCAAGACCATGGTCAACCGAGCGTCGCTACCACCCGACGCTGACCTCGTCACCGCGTATGGCGAATACGCCCACTCAATGACGCTGCCCGGCTATCTCTTCCGCGCCGCGAGTGCCGAAGCGCTCGTCCCCCAGCTCGGTCTCGACTTCGAGTACCGGATGGGCGAATACATCGGCGTCGCCAATCAACAAGCCCAGTCTGCCGACGCCGACCCACATCCCTGACAGAACCGCCCACTCCTCATCGCCAACGCGCCCCAGATCGCCGGCTCGGCGCCGGACTCGTAAGGGCGGGACGAAACCCGAAGTCAGGCGAATTGGTCGAACGAAACCAGTCTCAGATGATCCGGTGCACTCGATACTCGACCCCACCACCTGCCAACAGGCGACCCTCGGCAACAAAGAGACTCTGGGTCAACCAGCGGTAGCGGTCGTCGCCGGTCTCAAAGCGCGGCGTCGTGCGGAAGTATTGATCGGCCCAGTCGGTCGCCGTACCGCTAACGGTCGCGTTCATCACCCGGTCGTTGAGCTCGAGCAACCCGGTGTAATGCGTGTAGATGTTGGCACCGTCGAGCAAAAGATGCCAGCCGGGAGAGCGACGATTGCGGCGTCTGCCTACAGCCGGAGTCGATCGACGCGCGGTGTAGAAACTGGTCTTCACTGTGCTTTGGCCACTGAGCGAGGGGCGGAGTCCGTGATCCCGAT
>DASXNG010000211.1:0-5149 GCA_036495225.1 Galbitalea sp. | reverse complement strand
CGGCGAGCGGCGCGAGGTGCTGCCAGACCGCATCCTCATCTACAGCGAAAACGGCGAGGCGGAACTCGAGAAGATCGTGAAGAAGGGGCTCAATCCGTTGACGAGTCTCGTGCGGCGATCGAGCCTTGAGGATGTGTTCCTGCGGCTCACCGGACGGAGCCTGATCGAATGACCGATCAGAAGCTCTCGCTCCCTGAGGTTGGCATCGCCGCTGGCGCCAAGCCCCGGCGCTGGGGCGCGCTGTACGTCGCCGAGCACCGCCTCCGTGCGATGCGCGCCTACCTGCAGACGCTGCTGGTAACCGGCTTCGGCAATCCGCTGCTCTACCTGTTCGGCCTCGGCGTCGGGTTGGCTCGACTGGTCGACGTTCCCGTCGGGGGAGCGACCTACCTCGAATTTGTCGCGCCAGCTTTGCTCGCCAGCGCCGCCGTGACCGTCGCATCGGAGGAGTTCTCGTACCCGGTACTCATGGGCTTCAAATGGAACCCGATCTTCTTCGCGATGAACGCCGCGCCGATCACCGGCGTGCAGATCGTGGCCGGCATGATCATCAGCATCATCGTGAGGATGGTGCCGACCGTCACGGTGTACTACCTCTTCATGCTGCTGTTCGGCGCGGTTCCAGACCCGATCGGAGTGCTCGCGATCGTGACATCCACGCTGACAGGCATGGCGGTTGGCGTGCTGATCATGGCGTACACGTCAACGATCAGGGAGGACCGCGGGCAGATGGCGATCATCCAGCGGTTCATCCTGATGCCGATGTTCCTGTTCTCTGGCACGTTCTTTCCCATCACCAACCTTCCGCTGTACCTGCAGTGGATTGGCTGGATCTCACCGCTGTGGCACGGAACGCAGCTCGGTCGAGACCTCACCTACGGCTTGGGAGAACCGGCCTGGCTGATCGTCGTGCACGTCGTCTATTTGAGCGCGCTCCTCACGATCGGCTGGATCGTCTCCGCACGAGTCTTCACTAGGAGGTTGAACGCGTGACCACGACAGCCCCAACCTCGCCAGCCGTCGTTACCGCGAAGCCGCGCAGTCGGTTCCTCGGATCCATCTACGCGGGCAACTCGCGCGCCGTGCTCGGACGCGGGCTGCTCGCAACGCGCACATCCAACTACTGGGTCGTCGCGAGCGGGTTCTTCGAGCCCGTGTTCTACCTGCTGTCCCTGGGCATCGGGCTCGGGACCCTGATCGGCACCGTGACAACGGCATCCGGCCAGCAGGTTCCGTACGCGGCATACATCGCACCCGCCCTGCTGGCTGTGTCGGCCATGAACGGAGCCGTGTACGACTCGACGTGGAACGTCTTCTTCAAGATGCACTACGGCAAGTTGTACGAGGGCATGCTCGCGACATCCATTGGGCCCTTCGATGTCGCGCTCGGCGAGATTTCGCTCGCGCTGCTTCGCGGCCTCGTCTACGCGGCGGGCTTCATGATCGTCATGCAGGTCTTCGGGCTGAACCTGGCGTGGACGGCGATTTTGGCGCTACCGACCGTCGTTCTCATCGCGTTCGGATTCGCGAGCCTCGGGATGGCGATCACCAGCTACATGAAGACGTTCCAGCAGATGGACTGGATCAACTTCATCATGCTACCGATGTTCATTTTCTCGGCGACGTTCTACCCGATCACCGTGTATCCGCAGTGGTTGCAGTACGTCATCGAGGCGCTGCCGCTGTGGCACGGTGTCGAACTGGTGCGCGGGCTGACGACCGGCGACCTCAGCTGGGGACTTCTCTGGCACGTGCTGTACTTTGTCGTGATGATCGTGCTCGGACTCACGTTCACCACCAAGCGCCTCCGGGCGCTGTTCCTCGACTGAGAGTTTCACCCTGGCCAGGACTGCTGCGCAGCGTCACGCCGCCACGGCCCGCTGGGTCGCCGTCGCGGCGCTCGTCGTCGCGGTCGCAACCATCGTCGTGCTCGTCACCGGGGTACTGAAGCCGACCCCGCCACGCGAGAATCCGGTGCAGCCCGTCGCACTGACGTGCCCGGTGGTCGACTCTGTGCGAGTGGGCAAGTACCTGGTGCCATCGGGCCCGATCGCGGGATACTGCCAGCCGCAACTCATCAATGCCGCGCAGATTCTGACCGCCGCACGAAAGTACGCCCTGCCGGAGCGCGTGCGGGAGATCGGCGTGATGACCGCCATCGGCGAGTCTGGGCTGCGCAATCTCGACTTCGGCGACACAGCCGGACCAGACAGTCGCGGGATCTTCCAACAGCGAGCAAACTGGGGACCCCTCGCGACGCGGATGAACCCGCTACTCGCATCCGAAAGCTTCTTCCGTAGGATGCTCGGGGTGCCAGGCTGGAACACCTTGCCACCGACGGCGGTTGCGCACGCGGTGCAGGCCAACGCCGACCCGAACTACTACGCCAAGTTCTGGAGTCGAGCGCAAACCCTCGTGGTCGGCCTCGAGCAGTACTACACCGTGCCGAAGCCTGCGGACGTGCACTAGGCAGCTGCGCTGCTGCCGTTGCATAACTCCTGAGATTTGGGTTGGGACTGGCGCACGTCCCCGCAGTTTCGGGTGGGTGAGCCGCGAAACTCAGGAGTTATGCAACGGCTCACTGTGCGGAGGCGTTTCGATCAGACTCGTTGCCCATAACTCAGGCACGATTTCGGGTCGCTCTCTCGCGGCCCCTGAATCTCGCGGGAGTTTTCGGCGCGCGGCAAATTCTGCCTGAGTTATGCACCGGAGAGCCGACCACGTCGGGCGCGTTTCATAACTCCTGAGATTTGGGTTGGGACTGGCGCACGTCCCTGCAGTTTCGGGTGGGTGAGCCGCGAAACTCAGGAGTTATGCAACGGCGAGCGGACGGGATCGACCCGGCCGCCAGTGTTACCGCGGGGGCTGGGCTCCGGCGTGTTGCACTGCGGCGGCTCCGGCGGCAATGCCGGCGGATGTCGCGTCGATCAGGCTCGAGCCTGAGACCAGCGCCGCGGTGAGCGCTCCCGCGAAGGCGTCGCCAGCGCCGGTGGTATCCACGACGGGTACTCGCGGCGCCGTCAGGTGCGTAACTCCTTCGGCGTCGGCGACCACAGCGCCCTCGCCACCGAGCGTGATGACCACCGAGCGGCTGGAAGCGAGCAGTCTTTTCGCGACGGCCTGGGCATCCACCGGACTGTCGATGATGCTTCCGGCGAGCTCGGACGCCTCGGTTTCGTTGACGATGAGCGGATCCGCGAGCCCGAGAAGTCGAGGCGAAACGGTGGTCACTGGCGACCGGTTCAGCACAAATCGACCGCCTAGCTCGACGATCGCCGTTGCTGCGGCGTCGACGGCGCGCACCGGGATCTCGAGTTGCGAAAGCAACACCGAGTCGGATGTCGCGAGCTCGCGCACGGCCGCGACGGCCCACTCCGGCTCAACGCGTCCGTTGGCGCCGGGCGCGACCACGATCGAGTTCTCGCCGTCGTGCGACACCGTGATGAGGGCGATGCCCGTAGCGACATCTGACCGCAGCACGTGGGACACGAGCACGCCGTGCGATTCAAGGTCGGCGAGGATGTCGTCGCCCGCAGAGTCGCCTCCGACCGCGCCCAGGAAGTGGGTGGTCACACCGGCGCGCGCAGCCGCGACCGCCTGGTTGGCGCCCTTGCCGCCCGTTGCCACGACGGCGGCACCTCCGAGCACGGTTTCACCGCGCGCCGGATGCCGCTCGACCTTGACCGTGTAGTCGCGGTTAGCCGAACCCAGAACAAGCAGCAGGCCGGCCATGGTCAGCGGGTCCGGATCGAACGCAGCAGGACGGCGGTTGCGACGGCGGCTTCGGCTGCCTCCGCACCCTTGTCCTCCTCGGAGTCCGGGAGTCCGGCTCGGGCGAGGCCCTGCTGCTCGTTGTCGAGGGTGAGCACGCCGAACCCGACCGGCTTGCCGGTCTGGATGCTCACCTGCGTGAGGCCGCTTGTCGCGGCATCCGACACGTATTCGAAGTGTGGGGTGCCGCCGCGGATGATCACTCCGAGGGCGACGACAGCATCAGCACCGGCCTCGAGCGCCGCCTTCGAGACGACAGGCAGCTCGAAGCTGCCGGGGACCCGGAGTTCGGTGAACTCGACGTTCGATGCGGTCAACGCCCGGCGCGCGCCCTCGAGCAGCGGTTCCGCAATCGGCGCGTGCCAAAGACCGGCAACGATGGTGACCTTCAGCCCGGTTCCGTCAGTATGAGTAATCTGTGGTGCTCCGCCGCCGCTCACTGTCGTGTTCCTCTCTGGCTCGCGAGGACATCCCCGTCGAGCGCTATGTCGTCTGGCAGCACGTGACCCATGCGGTCGCGCTTGGCCTCAAGGTACTTTTCGTTGAATTCGCCGACACCGACAACCAGCGGCACGCGATCAATCACGGTGATGCCCCGCTCGGTGAGCTGGCGGAGCTTCTCCGGGTTGTTGGTGATCGCCCTCACCTCCGAGATGCCCAGATCCTCCAGGATCGCGACGGCCGCACCGTAGTCACGTCCGTCCGCCGGGAATCCGAGGGCCAGGTTCGCGTCGAGGGTGTCGAGGCCTTCCTCCTGCAGGCGATAGGCCTTCAGCTTGTTGATCAGGCCAATGCCTCGACCCTCGTGCCCGCGCATGTAGATGACGACGCCGCCCTCCTCCTGGATGGCGTCGAGCGCGGCATCCAGCTGAGGTCCGCACTCGCACTTCTCGGAACCGAAGACCTCACCGGTCAGGCACTCCGAGTGCACGCGCAGCAGCGTGCCGTTTTTCGGGTTGCCGCTGATGATGGCGAGATGATCTGCGCCGGTCTGGCGATCGCGGTACGCGCGGAAGCGGAACGCTCCGTGCTCAGTCGGCACGTTGGTTTCGACCTCGAAGATCACGCGGGAACTCTCCGGGATCTCAACGCTCAGTGGTACGTCGGTGTCGCAGTGCCATTCCTGCAGGTAGTCGATCAGCGCGGTCACGGTGATGACCGGGATGTTCTCCCGCTCGCCCATTTCGATCAGGCCAGGCAGGCGCATCATTTCACCGGTGTCGTCAACGATCTCGCCGATCGCGCCGACCGGGATCAGCCCTGCCAGCTTGAGCAGGTCGATGGCTGCCTCGGTGTGGCCGCCGCGTTCTCGCACGCCACCCTCGCGGGCACGTAGCGGGAGGATGTGACCCGGTCGGTTGAGGCTCGACGGTGTCGA
>DASXNG010000210.1:0-3986 GCA_036495225.1 Galbitalea sp. | reverse complement strand
CCCGTTCCCGGGAGCCGCTCGCGAAGCTCGGACGCTGATGAGCGAAGGAGACGCTGGTACTCGGGATTGGACATCTCGTCGATGCGGCGCTTCAGGTGCTCACCACCCGGGCGAGCGAACAGCTCGGTGAGCAGACTCCCGTACTTGAGAGTGATGACCTGCCATCCGGCGGCGGCAAACATGGCCTGCAGCCTGGTAGCCGAGATGTTGGGGACGACGCGGTCGAGTGACTGTCGGTTGAAGTCGACGATCCACACTAGCTCGCCGAGGTCGGCGACCATCGGGTCGAGCACCGCCTCCCAGATCGCGCCCTCGTCGAGTTCTGCGTCACCAACCAGGCTGAACTGGCGGCCGGTGCTGCGCGGAGCGCCAATCGTGTCCGCGACGTAGCGACGCGCGATTCCTCCCCAGATCGGAGCGGTCGCGCCGATGCCCACCGATCCCGTCGAGTAGTCGACCGTGTCTGGATCCTTGGAGCGGCTCGGGTAGCTCTGCAGCCCGTGGAAGGCGCGAAGCGTGCCGAGGTCTGCTGGCGAGAGCTCGCCAAGCAGATAGTTGATGGCATGCAGAACCGGCGACGCGTGCGGCTTGACCGACACACGGTCGTCGCGGGTGAGAGCGGCGAACCATAGCGCGGTCATGATTGTCGCGATGGATGCGCTCGAGGCCTGATGACCCCCGACCTTCAGGCCATCCGGGTCCTTGCGCACGGCCGAGTTGGCCGCGTCAATGATGGCCGTTGAGAGCCAGAGCACCTTACGCTCGATGTTCGCGAGCACATCAAGATCGAACCCGGCGACCGTGTGCCGTTCTCTCGTGTCCATCATCGGCTCCTTCATCGCAGCAAGATATATCCTATAACGTAGCGACTGCAAGTTGCGGCCCACAGGTGGCCAGCTTCCGTCGTGGCAGTATGTGACCAGAACTTCCAAGGAGACCGGATGGTGTTGCAAGGGCAGGTGCGGTCCGTCGCATCCTCGAACAGTTCCGCCGTCGACCTCGTGACTGCCGAGATTCGCCGTGCCGTCCTCACGGGCACCCTCGCTCCGGGCAAGCAATTCTCGATTCGTGACCTCGCCGAGCAGCTCGGCGTCAGCCACATCCCGATCCGCGAAGCGCTGCGGCGGTTGGAGTCGCAGGGGCTGATTCTGCTCCCCCAGGCCAGAAGTGCGAGCGTCGCTCCGCTGAGCGTCGCCGACCTCGACGCGATCTATCGACTTCGCTACGTCGTCGAGCTTCCTCTCGCCGGTGCATCCGCCGGTCGACGGAGTGCCGCCCAGGTCGACCACCTGAACAACCTCCTCGAGCTGAGCCGCGACCTGGACCCCGACGTCGCGTGGCAAGCCCACTACGACTTTCATGAGGCGCTCGTCCACCCCGCCGCCAACGAGTGGGACGGCCGCATCCTTCACACTCTGTGGGTCGCCGCCGAACGCTACACGCACCTGGTTTTCGATCCGACCCAGATCACCGATGCCGAACGAACGCGACGCTATGAGACGCATCGAGTTCTGCGCGATGCGGCGCTTGGCGATGACGCTGACGCGATGTCAGAGGCCCTGCACCTCCACCTCGTCGCGAACGAGCAGCGAATTCGCGAACACGTGGCGCCGCTCGAAGACAGCTGAGCCCGCCACAGGCACCGGACTTGTGCGACCGACATTCACGCCCTACCATGCAGGATATATCGTAGCGAGTAGCGAGGAGGCTGCCGGATGAGCGAGTGTCTGCCATGTGATCTTGAGGCGGCCGAACCTTCGGCGATCGTCTACCGCGACGACAACTGGTCGTGCGAGGTGGCCGAAGGCTACGACGTGCCTGGCTGGTTCATCCTGCGGCTTCGCCGTCACGCCGAGGGCTGGGGCGGTCCAACCGCAGAAGAACTCGCGAGCTTCGGCCCGGTCTCGCAGAAGCTGGCGGGGGCCATTCAGTCGGCGACCGGCGCGACCGGCGTCTACTTCATGAGCTTCGGCGAGAACTACCCGCACTTCCACGTCCTGGTCATCGCCCGCGATGCCGAACTGCCCGTCGAGTCGCGGGGGGCCGCCATCCTGGGCCTTCGCGCCACGGCTCGCGACCTCGATGAGTCACTCGCGGTCGGCGCTCGCGTGCGCGACACGCTTGCCGCAGCAGCTCTCTAGATGCACCACCCGCACTAAACCAACCACCCCGAAAGGACAATGATGTCTACAGCATTCACCCACAGCGTCAGCGGCACAGGCGCCGCCGACGGCTTCACCTTCACCGGTCTCAGTAACCTCGGCGAGGTCACCCCCGGCGCCGGCGACCCGCTGATCATCGCGCTGCATGGCGGCACCTACTCGTCAAAGTACTTCGATATTCCTGGTCACTCGCTGCTCGACAACGCGACCAAGCAGGGCATCGCCGTGATCTCGCTCGATCGTCCGAACTATCTCGGGTCGAGCCCGCTGGAGTCTGAGGGCTCGATCATCGCAGCCAACGCCGACGTGCTCGGCGACGCGATTGGTTCGATCTTCGCCGAGTACGGCGGGGATGCCGCCGGCGTCGTGCTGGTCGCTCACTCGATCGGTGGAGCGGTCGCGACAATCATCGCCGCGACACCACAGTCCTGGCCTCTGCTCGGGCTCGCGACATCCGGATGCCTCGTGCGCGTGCCTGCGGAGTCGGCCGCCGCGTGGAGCCAGCTCCCCCCAATCCCGATGATCGACCTGCCCGTGCCGATGAAGGACCAGCTCATGTTCGGCCCGCCGGAGACTTACGACGACGCGATGCCAGCCGCCAGCTACCCGTCGAACACGCTCGTGCCGAAGGCCGAGCTTCTCGACATCACGGGTGGATGGATCGAGCGCCGCGCCGCGACCTGTGCCGCCGTCGCGGTTCCCGTGCACCATCGTTCGGCCGAGTTCGACCACCTCTGGGTTGTCAGCCAGGACGAGGTGGATGAATACAGCGCAGGTTTCACGTCAGCACCGTCGATCGATGCAGCACTTCAGCTCGGAGCAGGTCACTGCATCGACTTCCACCTGCCGAGCGACGAGTTCCAGAACTCGCAGCTCGCGTTCGCTCGCGAGGCAGCGAAGGTCAAGGCCTGATGGCCGCGTCGGGTGCGTTTCGCGGCGTTCGCGTCTACCGCGACGGCCAATTCGGTGAACCAGAAGATGTGGCTCTCGACGGCGCCGTGATCGGCACGGATGCCGCGGGCGCACCCGACATCATCACCGGGGGATACCTCATTCCCGGACTCATTGATTGCCACGTGCACATCGAAGGGCTCGACACTCTCAAGACCCTTGCCAGCAACGGAATCACGACTGCCCTCGACATGGGCAATCCGATGTCGCTGCTGGCTCCGCTTCGTGGAACGCCCGGTGCCGCGGACCTGCGCGCCGCCGGAGTCGTCTCGACGTCACCGGAGAGCGCGCACGCCAAGAGGATGCACGCCAACCCGATCGTGCTCGTCGCCTCAGCTGCGGATGCCGATGCCTGGGTCGCCGCGCGCGTCGACGAGGGCGCCGACTACATCAAGATCGTCATCGACCTCCCCGGCTTCGACCAGGAGACAGTCGACGCGTTGGTTGCTGCCGCGCACGCTCGAGGCCGCAAAGTGGTCGCACACGCTTCGCGGTGGGATGCCGTGGCGATGGCCCAGGCCGCCGGCGTCGACATCCTGACCCATGCCCCCCTCGACCGGCCGATCGATGCCGGGCAGGCAGAAGCGTTGGTCGCCGCGGGAACGATCATCGTGCCAACGCTGACCATGATGGAAGGCTTGGTCGAGGGACTCAAGCGTGCCGGCATCCCCGGCCCGACCTACGAGCCGGCGCGGGCATCCGTCGCCGCGCTGCACGCCGCCGGCATGCCGATCCTGGCGGGAACCGATGCGAACGTGGCTCCGGGAGCGCCTTCGACCCCGCCGTTCGGCTCGAGCCTGCACCAGGAGCTCGAGTTGCTGGTGGATTCGGGGCTCTCCCCCGCCGAGGTTCTGGATGCCGCGTCATCCCTCC
>DASXNG010000209.1:0-18136 GCA_036495225.1 Galbitalea sp. | reverse complement strand
CGACGGCGTGCCCGCTGGACCGATCCCCGGAGTTCCGGACGGCTCAAAGGTTGCCACCGCAATTCACTTCGCGGAGGCCCAGCTCGGCAAGCCGTACAAGCTGGATGGCGCCGGCCCGACCTACTGGGACTGCTCGGGGCTGACGCTCAAGGCTTACGCCGCAGCCGGCGTGTACATCGGTACCCATTCGGCGACGAACCAGTACAACACTTTGAAGTCGGAGAACCGCCTGGTTCCGCTGAGTGAGCGCCAGCCGGGCGACATCCTGTGGTATTCCGACGGCGGCTCAACGAGCGCGACGAAATACCACGTCACTCTCTACATCGGCAACGGTCAAATGATCGAGGCGCCGTATCCGGGCGTCAACGTGCGGATCGCGGCTGTGCGATTTGGAGACCTCGTGCCGTTCGCCGGTCGACCAACCGGGTAGCGACTCCGAGACGCTAGTGCCCTTCGGCCTTGAGCTTCTCAATGCCCGCGACGATGATCGCTTCGGCCTCAGCGGCATTGCCCCACTGTTCGGTCTTGACCCACTTGCCGGGCTCGAGATCTTTGTAGTGCTCGAAGAAGTGCTCGATCTCTTTGCGAGTGAACTCGGGGATGTCGTTGACATCCTGAATCCAGGTCCAGCGCGGATCCTTCGCCTGCACCGCGATGATCTTCGCGTCCGAGCCGCTTTCGTCTGTCATGTTGAAGACGCCAACCGGTCGCACCGAAACGCCGACCCCGGGGAATAGCGGGTAGTCGAGCAGAACGAGAACGTCGACCGGGTCCCCGTCGAGCCCGAGTGTGTTCTCGATGTAGCCGTAGTCGGTCGGGTACACGAAACCTGTGAAGAGAACGCGGTCGAGGTAGACGCGTCCCGTCTCATGGTCGACCTCGTACTTGTTGCGACTTCCGCGCGGGATTTCGATTACTGCGTCGTAGGCGGCCATGACGTTCTCCTATTGGGTCTCGAATTACTGCAATAACGTTACTGGATGGACTCCGAGCGTCGACCTCGCCTGACGCCAGCCATCGCAGACGTGCGCAGAGCCGTGCGTGCGGCGTTACCAACGACGGGGGTCGACCAGCCGCGGATTGAGCCTGTCGAAATCCAAGGCGTCGTCGAGACCTCACCTGCGAGCAACCTGGTCCTCGTCGCGCTCTCGGGTGGCGCGGACTCGCTGGCGCTCGCAGCCGCGACCGCGTTCGAAGCCCCCCGCGCGGGGCTCCGCGCTGGTGCTGTCATCGTCGACCACGGCCTTCAGACCGGATCGGCGGATGTCGCGGCTCGCGCAGCAGACCAGGCGAGGTCGCTCGGACTCGAGCCGGTTGTCGTGCGCGAGGTCAGCGTCGGCTCCGCCGGCGGACCGGAGGCCGCCGCTCGAGATGCACGCTATGCGGCGCTCGAAGAGGTCGCGCGCGAGGTTGGAGCGACACTCGTCCTGCTTGGGCACACACTCGACGACCAGGCCGAGACGGTGCTGCTGGGGTTGGCGCGGGGGAGTGGGGCCGCGAGTCTCAGCGGGATGGCCCCTTCGACGAGCTCAGGGACCGGAAAGGTGGCGTACGCGCGCCCGCTGCTCGACATTCGACGGGCGACGACGGTTCAGTTCTGCCTCGATTCCGGCCTCGATCCTTGGACGGACCCTCAGAACAGCGACCCGGCGTTCGCGCGGGTGAGAGTGCGGGAGACCGTCCTGCCCATGCTCGAACGTGAGCTCGGCCCCGGCATCGTCGAGGCCCTCGCGAGAACGGCCGCCGGGCTGCGCGAAGACGGCGAGGCGCTCGATCACTTTGCCGGTGAGCTGGCGGAGGAACTCGCCGATCTCGCCGAGTCTGGCATCTCGCTTCCCGTGCGTGCGCTCGCAATCAATCCGGCGGCGCTGCGTCAGCGGCTCATCCGGCTAGCCGTCGAAAGCGAGTTTCACGTGTCGCTCACTCGGGCCCAGACGCTAGAAGTTGCGCGGCTAGTCACTCACTGGCACGGGCAGAAACCGCTCGATCTTCCGGGCGTTAGGGTGGAGAGAAGGGGCGGACTGCTCATCTTCACCTCGAACCGATAGGCGCATATGGAATCCAGCGATGTGGCGGCCGACCTCAAAGAGGTCCTGGTCAGCGAGCAGCAGATCCGCGAGAAACTGGCGGAATTGGCGCGCCGGATCGAGGTCGACTTCGACGGGGATCGCCCGCTGCTGGTTGGAGTGCTCAAGGGTGCAGTGATGGTCATGGCGGATTTGGCACGTGAACTGCGCATCCACGTCGACATGGACTGGATGGCGGTCTCTTCGTACGGCGCCGGCACGCAGTCGAGCGGTGTCGTGCGCATCCTGAAGGACCTCGACTCGGACCTGCACGGTCGGCGCGTTCTCATCGTCGAGGACATCATCGATTCGGGTCTGACGCTGTCGTGGCTGAAGGCGAACCTCGAAACGCGTGGCACGGCATCCGTCGACATCTGCGCGCTGCTGCGCAAGCCCGGCGCAGCCAAGGTCGAGGTCGACGTGAAGTACCTCGGCTTCGACATTCCCAACGAGTTTGTCGTCGGATACGGTCTCGACTACGCAGAGACCTATCGCAATCTGCGCGACGTCGCGATCCTCGCGCCGCACGTCTACTCCGATTAGCTACTCTCATTACGCCCACGGAAAACACGCAGCAGGCGTGCAGGGCGGTCGGGGTAGCCTTCTAGGTACGTCTCTCTAGGAAGGTGAAGGGTTTCTTAGCCCGATCATCATGGATTTTAAGCGCTTGTTCCGCGGCCCCTTCGTGTGGATTGTCCTCGTCATCGTCCTGCTCGGCATTGGCTATGCCGTGTTGCAGACCGCAGCCGGGTACAAGACGATCCAGACCGAACAGGGACTCAGCCTTCTTAAGGGCGGCACCGTCACCAACGCGGTCACTCACGATCCGGACCAGTTCGTCGATTTGACTCTGTCGACGCCATACAAGGGCACCAAGCTCGTCCAGTTCTACTACGCAGCGCCGCGTGGCGATGAAGTGATCAATGCGATCAACGAGTCGGGCGCGAAGTACAACGACCAGGTCGATCAGACCAGCATCTGGTCGACGCTCTGGAGTCTCGCTGTTCCTCTCGTGCTGTTCGGCATCGTGGTCTTCATCCTGTTCCGGGGCATGCAGGGCGGCGGCAATCGTGTCATGCAGTTTGGAAAGTCGAAGGCTCGACTCGTCAATAAGGACTCTGCGAAGGTCACCTTCGCGGATGTCGCTGGCTCAGACGAGGCCATCGAGGAGCTTGAAGAGATCAAGGACTTCCTCAAGGAGCCGGCACGGTTCCAGGCGGTAGGCGCTCGCATCCCGAAGGGCGTACTTCTGTACGGACCTCCCGGAACGGGTAAGACCCTGCTCGCTCGCGCGGTCGCGGGTGAGGCTGGCGTTCCGTTCTACTCGATCTCGGGTTCCGACTTCGTCGAGATGTTCGTTGGTGTCGGCGCGAGCCGCGTGCGTGACCTGTTCACGCAAGCCAAGGAGAACTCCCCGTCGATCATCTTCGTCGACGAGATCGACGCCGTCGGTCGTCACCGCGGCGCTGGCATCGGTGGCGGGAACGACGAGCGCGAGCAGACCCTCAACCAGCTGCTGGTGGAGATGGACGGTTTCGATGTCAAAACCAACGTCATCCTGATCGCCGCGACCAACCGTCCGGATGTGCTCGACCCCGCGCTTCTTCGTCCCGGTCGTTTCGACCGCCAGATTGGCGTCGACGCACCAGACCTGAAGGGCCGCCAGCAGATCCTCGAGGTACACGGACGCGGCAAGCCGCTTGCAGCGGGCGTCAACCTCGAAGTGCTCGCACGCAAGACCCCCGGCTTCACGGGTGCAGACCTCGCGAACGTCCTCAACGAGGCCGCGCTGCTGACCGCTCGCTCGCACGCGCAGCTCATCGACAACCGCGCACTGGATGAGGCCGTCGACCGGGTCATGGCCGGCCCCCAGCGTCGCTCACGCATCATGGCGGACAAGGAAAAGCTCATCACGGCGTACCACGAGGGCGGCCACGCTCTCGCGGCTGCCGCGATGCGCCACACCGACCCCGTGACGAAGATCACGATCCTGCCCCGCGGTCGCGCTCTCGGATACACCATGGTCCTGCCCCTGCAGGACAAGTACTCCGTCACCCGCAACGAGCTTCTGGACCAACTCGCTTACGCGATGGGCGGTCGAGTCGCAGAGGAGATCGTCTTCCACGACCCGACGAGCGGCGCATCCAACGACATCGAGAAGGCGACCGCGACAGCCCGTCGCATGGTTACCGAGTACGGCATGAGTGCCGCAATCGGTTCGGTGAAGCTCGGCAACGCGAGCGGCGAGCCCTTCATGGGCCGCGACTCCGGCAACCGTGACTACTCCGAGACGATCGCCGAGAAGGTCGATGCTGAGGTGCGCCTGCTGATCGAGCAGGCCCACACCGAGGCATGGCAGGTCATCAACGAAAACCGCGACGTGCTGGACAAGCTCGCAACGGAGCTCCTTGAGAAGGAGACCCTGGACCACGAGCAGCTTGCCGAGATCTTCAAGGATGTGAAGAAGCTCCCGGAGCGTCCGCAGTGGCTGTCGAGCAAGGAACGTCCGCTCTCCGATCTGCCGCCCGTGGTCGTGCCGTCGAAGGCTCCGATCGATGCCGGCGTGGTCGATGGCGGAGTCGAGTCTGGCTCGCCGTCGAAGCCGAAGCGCACACCGCGACCACGCAAGTCTCCCGGCATCGCCACGGCCTAGGACCAATGTGGCGATCGACACTGGCCGCGTCGAGGCTGCCGTCTCCGAGATCCTCGCTGCGATTGGCGAGGACGTGGACAGGCCAGGTTTGCAGTTGACGCCCGCTCGTGTCGCACAGTCGTACGCGGATTTCTTCAGCGGACTCGGCGTAGACCCGCTGGTGCATTTGGCGCACACCGAGGAGCTCGACCTCGGCGACGACGAGCGAGGTGAGCTGGTTCTGCTCCGCGACATCGACTTCCGTTCGATGTGCGAGCACCACCTGCTGCCATTCACCGGCGTTGCCCACATTGCGTACATTCCGGGCAAGCACATCGTCGGCCTAGGTAAGATTCCGCGGGTCGTCGAGACACTTGCGTCTAGGCCACAGCTGCAGGAACGGCTGACCGAGGAAATCGCGGATGCACTGGAGCGGGGCTTGGACCCGCGTGGCGTACTCGTGGTGCTGGATTCGACGCACGCTTGCGTTGCAGCCCGTGGCGTGCGTCAATCGAAGAGCACGACGGTGACACTTGCGACGCGAGGCGTCTTGAGCGATCCGGTTGAACGATCAGGAGTACTAGCGCTCATCGGGGGCGCGCGGGGAGGTACCGATGTCCACTGAAGTTGTCACGCTCAAGCCGCCAATGCGTCCGGGCCAACGTCCCATCATCGTCGGGGTGTTGAACGTCACGCCCGACTCGTTCAGCGATGGTGGGGAGTATGTGGACCTCGATGCTGCGATCGCCCAGGCGGTGCAGTTGCGCGCGGATGGGGCGGACATCATCGACGTCGGCGGAGAGTCCACAAGGCCCGGTGCTGAGCGGATTGATCCACAGCTGGAGCAGGATCGTGTGCTCCCTGTGATCGCTGCGCTGTCCGAGCTGGACATCCCGGTGAGCATCGACACGATGAACGCGTCGACGGCCCAACTGGCGATCGATGCCGGTGCGCGCATGATCAATGACGTGTCGGGCGGTCTCGCCGACCCGGAGATGTTCCGAACGGTCGCGGCGAGCGGCGTCCACTATGTTGCATCGCACTGGCGGGGGCCGAGCGAGAACATGGACGACCTCGCAGAGTATGGCGACGTCGTGACCGAGGTGCGCGATGCCCTCAAGGAACGCATCGCAGAACTCATCGTGTGGGGCACGGCTCCCGAGAACATCATTATCGACCCGGGACTGGGGTTCGCGAAGACCGCTGAGCACAACTGGGCGCTTCTCTCCGGGTTGCCAGAGCTCGAGAGCATCGGCTACCCGTTGCTGATCGGCGCCTCTCGCAAGCGCTTCCTTGAGCCGTTCGAGACGGCAGACGCTGCGAGTCACGACCGGGATTTCGCGACAGCGATCACGAGCGCGCTCGCGGCACAGTCCGGGGTGTGGGGAGTGCGCGTGCACAACGTCTCGACCACCAAGAAAGCACTCGACGTCTGGTCCGCGTGGCGTTCGGGTGGGAAGAATGGCTGACGACTTCCTGACCATCACGGGATTGCGGGCGAGCGCCCATCACGGCGTTTTCGACCACGAACGTGAGAACGGACAGGACTTCGTGCTCGACGTGACGGTCTGGCTTGACACGCGAGCCGCGGCCGCGAGCGACGATCTTTCGCAAACCGTGCACTACGGCGACCTTGCGGAGCAACTGGTCTCCGCGATCGAGCGTGACCCTGTCGACCTGATCGAAACGGTCGCGGAGCGACTTGCGACCCTGGTCCTCGAAAAACCGGGCGCCGACCGCGTTCGCATCACGCTTCACAAACCGTCCGCACCCATCGGCGTGCCCTTCGACGACGTTTCGATCACGATCACCCGCGCGAGATCATGAGTGACGCGGTCACCGCCGCCGGGGTCAAGGCCGTTTTGTCGCTCGGCAGCAATCTCGGGCCACGAGAACAGACAATTCGGGACGCGATTGACGAGATCGCTGCTCTGGTGCACGTGAGCGTTGACGCGGTTTCCGGTCTCGTCGAGACCCCTGCGCTGAAGCCGGACGGCATCGACGAGTCTGCGCCCGCCTACCTCAATGCCGTCGCGCAAATCACCACGACGCTGAGTCCTGAACAGCTCCTCGTGCAATTGAACGGGATTGAGGCCGCGCACGGCCGCGTGCGGGAGACACCCTGGGGGGATCGAACCCTTGACATCGACATCGTGACGATGGACGGGCTGACGATGGCGACCGACATCCTGATCCTGCCGCACCCGCGCGCCCACGAACGCAGCTTCGTACTCGTTCCATGGCTCGAAATAGATCCGGATGCGGCCCTGCCGGGACTTGGGAGAGTTGACCGACTTTTGCCCGCGCACGCTGATGTGCGACGCTACCCTGCGGAGGGCCTTTAGTGAGACGAACCAGACCACTTTTTCTCGTACTGTTCGCAATCATTGGCGGCGGCGCCGGCTGGCTCCTGCAATCGGCGTTGACGTCGTTGGGCGCGGCTGCCATAGTGCCGCCAGTTACCCTGGCGCTCACTCTCGTCGCGATCGGAGCGGTGGTCATCATCTTCGCGATTCCCGTGCGCCGGTCGGTGCGCGACCGGGACACCAAGAGGGTTGACCCGTTCTATGCAACTCGCGTGGTGGTTCTCGCGAAGGCGGCGAGTGTTGCGGGCGCGTTGCTCTTCGGCTCGACCGCGTCGATCGTCGTGTACCTGCTGACTCGAAACGTGGTCGCGGGGGTAGGCTCGATCTTCACGTCCAGCGCGGCGGTCATCGGCTCGATCATCCTGTTGGCTTGCGGCTTGATCGCAGAGAATATGTGCAGCATCCCACCGGATGATCAGGACAAAGGCGAGGAGAGCCGCGCGGAAGCGCGACCGCACTAAGTGATGGTGTCGAACAACGTGGTGTCTAAACGTCTTGAACTACCGGGTCTCACGTGGCGTCGAGTCTCGCCTCGTTACGTCGTCGTTGACCTCGTGAGCACGGCCATCTCGTGGCTCGTGTTCGCTGCGCTGGCCAGCCTTCCCGCCTATTTTTCGGGAGTGCAGTGGCTCTGGATCATTCCCGCCGCGCTCATCGTCATCATGATCGTCGTGCTCGCGTTCGTACCGCGGCGAGTGCGCTCGATCGGCTACCAGCTCCGCGACGATGACCTGCTCTTTCGGCGCGGCCTGCTCTTTCAGCGGTTCGTCTCAGTGCCGTACGGGCGGATGCAGCTGGTGGACATCAATCGCGGCCCGATCTCGCGGGCCGTCGGCCTCAGCGACCTCCGCTTCGTGACTGCGGCAGCATCGAGCGGCGTCGCGATCCCTGGTCTCACGGTCGCTGATGCCGAGGAGTTGCGCGATCAGCTCGTCGCGCTCGCGGAAACCCGGAGGGCCGGGCTCTAGGTGGGCGACGATCAGATGCCAGCCCCACCGAGGGGCGCCGACACAACGATGGACGGCGACCCACGTCACGACCTGCTGCCGCCCGGGGCGGTGCTCGACACTCGTTTGGCCGACGGCGAGTGGCACCGACTGCACCCGGCAACGCCGCTGCTTCGCGGTGGCATCTTTCTCATCGCCATCGCCGGCTACTTCATTTCTGAGGCTCGACAGCAACTGGTGAACATTGCCATCGGAGGTGGAGATCACGGAGACCCCGGCGATCCGGTGCAATTTGTGACGACCGGTGGTCGATTTCCGCTGTTCATTCTTGGTGTCGCGGTGGTACTCATTCTCATCGTTGCGGTGTTTTGGTTGTCATGGCGAGTGCACGAGTTTCGTATCACCGACGAAGTCGTTGAAGTGAAGAGTGGGCTCCTCCGCCGCAGCCAGCGCAAGGGGCGCCTGGACCGAATACAGGGTGTCAACATCGTTCGGCCGTTCTTCGCTCGGATCTTCGGTGCGGCGCGTCTCGAGATTGACGTCGCGGGGCACGACGCGAACGTGCGGCTCGACTACCTCTCCTCCGCGAACGCTGATGGCCTGCGGCGCGACATCCTGCGCCTCGCCTCCGGCCTGCGGCAGTTGGAGGCACAAGGCGCGGTCACCGAGCCGTATCCGCGCGGCTTCGTCGAGCAGCGTGTTAACGAACTCATCGCCCCGGAACTCGATCCCAACATCGCGGCGCCGGAGTCTGTCGTCAAGGTGCACACCGGGCGCCTGATCGGCTCGATACTGCTCCACGACAGCACGGTGTTCTCGGTTCTCTTCATTGTGCTGATCGGGTCGGTCTCGATCGGTTCGCATCATCCGATCGGCCTCGTTGTTCTCGTCTCGCTTGTCTTCGGACTCGGCACGTTCTGGTTCAGGCGCTTCACCAAGTCGCTTCGGTATTCGATCGCCTCTACGCCCGATGGCGTGCGCGTAGGTTTCGGACTCTTCACGCTCAGCAACGAGACACTGCCGCCCGGACGCATCCATTCGATTCAGGTTCGACAGCCCATCCTGTGGCGCGTTCCGGGATGGTGGGAGATCCGGGTCAACCGGGCGTCGCGATCCAACGCGAGAGGAGCTGAGGGCCAGCGCAACACCACCATCCTTCCGGTCGGCAATATCGACGACGTGCTGCGCGTGCTCGGTCTGCTCGCGCCCGAGGTGACCGACGTGAATGCACTCCGTCTCGGCGTCGTTGGGTCGGGCAGCGACGGCGGATACACGAACTCTCCCAGACGTGCCGCGGTCGTTCGGTGGTTTTCGTGGCGCCGCAATGGGTTCGCCCGTATTCCGGGCGTGGTGTTGCTTCGGCGAGGAGCCGTCTGGCGAGAACTGACCATCGTTCCCGAACCCCGGGTGCAGAGCGTCGGACTTCACCAGGGGCCGCTGTACCGCGCGCTCGGACTCGCCGAACTGCACGTCCACACGGTCAACGGCCCGGTGCGCGCGAGACTCGGTGCCGTGGACCGGGATGTCGCCCTCGACTTCTTCGAGGATGTCGCCTCCGATGTCGTCCACGCGGTCGGCGCGGATGCGACGCATCGCTGGCGCGACGGGATGGCCAACCCGGGCCAGCCGAACCCAGGTCAGGCGACCTGATGGAGCGCTCGGGTCGCCTTGGCATCGGAATCATCGGCGCCGGACGAGTTGGTCCGGTTTTCGGGGCAGCGCTCGCGGGTGCTGGCCATGCGATCGTCGGCATTTCCGCTGTGTCCGAACGCAGCCGGGAGCGGGCAGAGGCCATGTTGCCTGGCGTTCCCGTGCTCGAGATTCCCACCATCCTCGAACGCAGCGAGCTCGTCATCCTCGCAATCCCCGGGAGTGAACTCGCTGCCCTTGTCGCCGGACTCGCCGCGACCGGCGCGTGGCAGCCCGGTCAACTCGTTCTCCACACGGCGCCCGAGTTCGGAGTCTCCGTGCTCGAACCGGCCCAGCGTGCTGGGGCCATTCCGCTTGCAGTCCACCCGGCCATGGCGTTCACAGGAACGAGCATCGACCTGCACAGGCTCCGGGACAGCTACTGCGCGGTGACTGCGCCAACGGTCGTGCAGCCGATCGGCATGGCGCTCGTGGTCGAGATGGGCGCGGAACCGGTACTCATCGAGGAGAAGGATCGCCCGGCGTACGCCGAGGCGATCTCGACCGCGACGAGTTTCTCGACCGCAATCGTGGGCCAGGCCACGAGCATCCTTGGCGGCCTCGGAGTCGATAATCCGGGCAGAGTGCTCGGTCCGCTCGTGCGGTCGGCCGTCGAGAACGCGTTGGGTGATGCATCTGCCGGTAGCATCGATCTGGCCTCCATCGCACCATCCGACTCCCAGTCGATCGATCTCGGGGCATTCCCGGAGGATTTCGAGTGACCGAGGCGCAGACGCCGACTCCCGTCGTGCTCACGACCATTGAAGACACGCGGGCCGCGCTCGCGGGTTCGAACGACACCGTTCTCGTGCCGACCTTGGGGGCCTTGCACGCGGGCCACCTCGCGCTCGTCGAACGCGCCAAGCAGCTCGGCTCAACTGTCGTCGTGTCGATCTTCGTCAATCCACTCCAGTTCGGCCCGAACGAAGACCTGGACAAGTACCCCAGGACGCTCGACGACGACCTCGAGAAGCTTGGAGAACTCGGCGTTGACTACGTGTTCGCGCCATCCGTCGAGGAGATGTACCCGAGGGGTGCGGCGCAGACCCGCGTCGCTGCTGGGAGAGTCGGGGAGCTGTACGAGGGTCGGTCACGCCCGGGCCACTTCGACGGAGTACTGACGGTCGTCGCGAAGCTGCTCGAAATCGTGCAGCCGGCATATGTGGTGTTCGGCCAGAAAGACGCGCAGCAGGTGTTCCTGGTGGGGCAGATGGTCGACGATCTCAACATTCCCGTCCATGTCGAAGTCATTGACATCGTTCGGGATGACGACGGACTAGCCCTCTCGAGCCGTAACCGCTTTCTCGACCCGAAGGAACGCAGGGCGGCCCGTGCCCTCTCGCTCGCGCTGGAGGCGGCCGCGTCATCCGCAGATCAGGGCATTGATGCCGTCGTCGCAGCGGCCCAGGGAACCCTCATGGGCGAACCGCTTGTCGAACTGGACTACCTGAAGATTGTGAATCCCTCCACCTTTCTGCTGGCGGACGACGACTACCGCGGGCCCGCGCTCGTGCTCGTTGCTGCTCGCGTCGGCTCGACCCGACTCATCGACAACGAGCGCATCGCTCTCGCGGGTTAGCCCGGCTCGGCCCAGATACCATGGGACGGTTGACCGCGTAACGCAGGAGCCCCAATGAGTGACACCGAGACCGAGCCAGAACTGACCGAAGCAGAAATTTCGGAGCAGAAGGCCGTGCGGCTCGCCAAGCGGGAGCGGCTCATCGAGCTTGGGCTTGGCGCGTACCCAGTCGGGGTGCCGATCACCGACACCATCGGCTCTGTGCGGGCGCGATTCGACCACCTTGCCGCAGACGAGAAGACCGGTGAGACCGCGTCGCTCGCTGGGCGTGTGATGTTCCTGCGCAATTCGGGCAAGCTCTGCTTCGTACAGTTACAGGCCGGCGACGGCGACCGCCTGCAGGCCATGTTCAGTCTCGGCGAGATCGGCGAGGAGTCGCTCGCCCTCTTCAAGGAGCTCGTCGACCTGGGCGACCACCTGTTCGTGACCGGCGAGATCATCGCCAGCCGCACCGGCGAGCTTTCTATCTTCGTCTCGGACTGGCGCATCACGTCGAAGGCGCTGTTGCCTCTGCCGAACCTTCACAACGAGCTCAGCGAGGAGTCGCGCGTTCGCAGCCGCTATCTCGACCTCATAGTTCGCGAGCGCGCTCGTTACGTGGTTCGCGCACGCGCGACCGTCAATTCCTCGCTGCGGTCGACCTTCGCTGGCCACGGGTATCTCGAGGTCGAGACACCCATGCTGCAGACCATGCACGGCGGTGCGGCCGCGCGTCCGTTTACTACCCACAGCAACGCCTTCGACACCGAGCTCTACCTGCGGATAGCCCCAGAGCTCTTCCTCAAGCGTGCGGTTGTTGGAGGCATCGACCGGGTGTTCGAGATCAACCGCAACTTCCGCAACGAGGGCGCCGACTCGACCCACTCACCGGAATTCGCGATGCTCGAGGCCTATCAGGCCTACGGCGACTATCACCAGATGGCCGACCTCACGCAGGAGATGATCCAGAACGCGGCAACGGCGATCGCCGGTTCGACGACCGTGACCTGGGCGGATGGCTCCGACTACGACTTCGGCGGCGACTGGGACCGCCTCGACATGTACGAGTCGCTTTCTGCTGCCTCCGGTGTCGAGATCACACCGTCGACTCCGCTCGAGGAGCTGCTCCCGCTCGCGGAACTGGTGGGCATCGAGTTGGCGTTGCCCACCCACGGCAAGCTGGTCGAGGAGCTGTGGGAGCACTTCGTGAAGGGTTCGCTCGTGCGCCCCACCTTCGTGATGGACTTTCCGGTCGAGACGTCACCGCTCGTGCGGGAGCATCGTTCCAAGCCTGGTGTGGTCGAAAAGTGGGACCTGTACGTTCGCGGGTTCGAGCTTGCGACCGCGTATTCGGAGCTTGTCGACCCAGTCATCCAGCGCGAGCGATTCGTTGAGCAGGCGCTGCTCGCGAGCCAGGGTGATCCGGAGGCGATGCGGCTGGACGAAGAATTCCTGCGTGCCCTCGAATTCGGGATGCCGCCGAGCGGTGGCATGGGGATGGGGATCGACCGGCTGCTCATGGCCCTGACCGGCCTCGGAATTCGGGAGACCATCCTCTTCCCGCTCGTGAAGTAGGGTGCTGGCATGACCGATCCACAATCGCCACTTGATGCTCCGGATGGCTCGCAGCCAGCCGACTCCGTTGAGGCGCAGCCGTCAGAACCCAAGAAGGTGAAGTTCACCAAGGAACCTCAGCCGGAACTGTCGCTCGCCGAACGCAAGGAAAAGGCCGGTTGGAACCGCAACCAGATCGGCCTGTGGTTCGTCGTCGGCGGTTTCGCGATCGTCATGATTCTCATCGGCGTCGTCGGAGAGCTCACGAAGGCTCGATGAACCGCCGGGCCTCGCGCGTCGCCATGACCGTCGCACTCATCGGAATCCTGCTGGTGATTGCGTACGTCTTTCTCACAGGTCACGGCTAGCCGCGAACGGGTACCCTGAAGCCATGCCAACAACCGCATGGGGTGGAGTGATCTTCGCACTCGCACCGACCGTACTGGTCGGCCTCATCTTCTGGTTCTCGATGCGTGCGATTCTTCGGGCAGACAGGACAGAGCGCAAGGAGTCGGCCCGCATCGAGGCCGAGGAGCGCGCCAAGTTCGCTGCCAGCCAGGCGAAGTCCCGCTAGTCGCGCGGCCGCAGCCTCACGTTCGGCAGTTCCGGCGCGGGAAGAGCGCGCCCGTCGTAGCCGTCCACGTGGCCGAATCGACCATCGAGATCTTCGCCCGCGATGACTTCGGTCTGCCACTGGCGGCGGAATTCGACGATCTCTTCGTGGCTTCGACCGATGAAGTTCCACCACATGACTATCTGCTCGCCGAGCGGTTCGCCCCCGACTAGCAGTGCACGCAGCGGCTCGTCGCCGCTCGAGACTGTGATGCTGTCCCGGCCCGGTCCCAGATAGGCCAGCTGGTCTTTCGCTACCGGAGCTGCCTCGACGGTCGGGGACCCGGCATCCACAAGAATTCCGTGTTCGAACGTCGGGTCGACGGGTACTTCGATCGTGGTGTTCGCGGGCAGCTCGAGTTGGGCGCCGACCAGCCGACTGAAGGTCTTTGCGGTTGATCGGTGGCCAAGCAGCTCACCCAGAAAGACGTGAACCGTGGCGCCGCCGAAGTCGAACGGCTCAGGCACGAAGCGCTCGAAGAAGGGGGACGCGTGCCTCGTGGCCTCAGGCAGCGCAATCCAGAGTTGGGCGCCGTGAAGCACGGTGGTCTCGGGCAGCGACACTTCCGAATGCTGGATGCCGCTCCCAGCGGTCATCAGGTTCAGTTCGCCGGGGCGAACCACCGCGTGGGACCCGACACTGTCTCGGTGATCGATCTCACCAGCGAACAGCCAACTCACAGTCTGAAGACCGGTGTGCGGATGCGGCGGAACCGTCATGCCTCCCGTCGCGTGCACCGGGTCCGGACCGTAGTGGTCGATGAAGCACCACGCGCCGATCAGGCTCCTGGCTCGCTGCGGCAGGGTGCGCCGAACCTGCATGGCGCGGGGGCCACCGAGCGGTACATCGCGCGGGTCGAGGAGAACTACGGACGCTGAGCCCCCCTCGGTCGCTGAGTTCATCGATGCGACCCCATCGAGTGCCTCAGGGCCCGGGCCCTCCACAATTTCCACCGGATCCTTCTCCAGGTTGCTCATGACAACACCTCGCTCAGTCCCTCAAGTAGACGATCGGCGTCCGATCGGTCGAACACCAACGGCGGCCGAATCTTCAGCACGTCGTTGTGTAACCCAGATTCGCCGAGCAGAATTCGCCGACGCTTCAGGGCGTTGACGGCTCCGAGCGCGACATCCTCGTTCTCCACCCGAACGCCGATGAACAGCCCACTTCCGCGGGCCTCGAGCACGCCGTCGATCGAGGGCAGTTCGCCAAGCAGGTAGTCGCCCATGGCGAGCGCGTTGGCCGCGAGATCCTCGTCGCGGAGTACATCGAGCGTCGCCTGGGCCGCGGCGATCGAGACGGAGCTGCCGCCGAACGTATTGAAGTAACGCGCGTGGGCGCCGAACGCATCCACGAGGCTCGGCCTCGCGACCACGGCAGCGATCGGATGTCCGTTGCCCATGGGCTTGCCGAGTGTGACGAGATCCGGCTCCAGCCCGTGGCGTTCGAAGCCCCACATGGCGGTGCCGAGTCGTCCGAACCCCGGCTGCACCTCGTCGGCGATGAAGAGGCCGCCTGCGGCGCGGATGCTGTCGACGGCTTCCGCGAAGTCCGGGACATCCGGTCGCACGCCGTCCGAGGCGAAGATCGTATCGACGATAAGCGCCGCGGGACGGATGCCGCCGGCGATCAGGTCGTCGATGGCCGCCTGCACGTCACGAGCGAAGTCGCCGTCGCCCGGTGCAGGCACCACTCGAACCCAGCTCTGGATCGAGTCGAGGCCGCCGAGGGAGGGCGAGATGGCCGCGATCTCGGTCGTGACACCGTGGTAGGCGTTCTCGGTGACGATCACGCCCGTGCCGCCGGTCGCCGCCTTACTGATGCGCAGCGCGAGGTCGTTCGCCTCCGAACCCGTGCACGTGAACATGATGTTGCCGAGGTGCGGAGGGAACTCGCCGAGGAGGTCTTCCGCGTAGTCGACGAGCGCGCGATCGAGGTACCGGGTGTGAGTGGTGAGCCTCGCGGCCTGCTCTGCGATGGCCGCCGCGACTCGTGGGTGGGCGTGGCCAACCGAAGGAACGTTGTTGTAGGCATCGAGGTACTCGGTGCCGTCCGCCGTGTAGAGCTTGGTGCCGCTCCCGCGGACGAACTGCACCGGTTCCTCATAGAAGAGGCGGTAGGCGCTGCCCAACGCGCGGATGCGTCGCTCGACCAGATCGCGAGTGTTGGAATCCAGGCGATCGAGGGTCGCTGGGTCGAAGTATGCGGTTGGGCCAGGCATCACGCCTCCATACTGAGTAGCGCCGAGAGGGCTGTGACGATTGCGTCGTGTTGGCCGTCACGTTCGCCGTCGAAGCGGGAGAGCCATCCGTTCACGAGAATACGCTGCGCGAAGCGTGCGGCGACGAGGTCGCGCAAGACTTCGTGCTCTGCGGTGTTAAGGGGAACATGGCGCTCGAAGGCCGCGATCATGGGCGCGAGGTCTTCCCAGTTGTGGCGCATCGGCACGATTTGGTAGGAGAGCGCGACCGCGAGGTCGGCGACGCGAAACGAGTGCACAACATCGCCGAAGTCGAGGATGCCCGTGACGAAGCGCGGTGCACTGGGGTCGACCAGGACGTTGCCCGGGTTGAAGTCGTTGTGGATGATCTGGGTTGGCAGTTCACTCGCTCGCGGCGCCACGCGCTCGTTGAAGCGCGCAATCGCCGCGCTTGCTGCGTCGTTCGGCAGCTCGGCGAGGAGCGTTGCGAGCCTCGGAACCGTTTGCAGGTCCCAGGCGGAGAGACGTGTCGCGGCCTCGTTCTTGTATTTGCCGAGGGCCTTCGACAGCCTGCCGAGCGCGTCGCCCAGCGCCCCGAGCTCGTCGGGCCCCGTCGGGGTGTGAAGGAGAAGGTCGCCCGGCAGCCACTCCAACACCCAGGCCATGCGCCCGTTCGCCAGTGAGAGAGCGTCCCCGCCGCCCGGGGTCGCGGTAATGCGTTGCAGCGGCAGTTTGTGATCGACCTTGGACGCGTGCCTGAGTGCGTCGAGCTGCAGGGAGATGAACTCGTACGAGTCGGCCGGGTGGGCGACCTTGAGCACGCGATCGCCCTCAGACGTGGTGAGCCGAAACGTGTCATCCCGCTCGGTGGCCAGTCGCGTGGCCGACCACGCATCCAGCATGAAGAACTGGTCAGCGATGTCGATCGCGTCAGACTCGCTGAGCCGCTCAAACTCGAGTTGTTCGGGTTCGTCGCTCGACTCGAAGCCGGGTAAGCCGTACATGCTGCCACCCTACAGACGGACCCCGTGCCACAGTCGAACCCGCGGTGGCGGCTTCGTCATGGCGAGTAACCGTATCTGCGGCGGGAGTAACTGCACCCTCCGGCGGGAGAAACGTGCTGGCGGCGGGAGCCGTATCTCCCGCCGCCGGACAGTATCTCCCGCCGCGACGCCCCAGCTCCGGTCAGGGAAGGCGTACGAGTAGGTCACCAACCTCGCAGTCGAGGGCCGTGCAGATCGCATCCAGCGTCGAATACCGGATGGCGCGAGCACGATCGTTCTTCAGGATGGACAGGTTCACCACGCTCACGCCCACCAGCTCACTGAGGTGAGTCAGCGTCATCCCGCGCTCAACCAGTAGTTCGTCGAGGCGGCAGTGGATGCCGCTGAAATCTTCGTCAGACATCAGACGAGCCCATCGGTCTCCCGGGTCAACTTCGCGCCGATCGCAAACGCACTCGCCAGGACACCAATGCCGAGACCGAAAAGTAGTCCGAGGCCGGAGATTTGGAAACCGCCGTTGTAGTAGAAATCGGGTCCCCCTGAGTTGCCGATGGCCTCAAAGGCCTCGCGCTGTGTGATCAGAGAATCGAGAGCGTCGAGCCCGCTTCCGAGGACGAAGGCCAGTACCGCCAGTACAGCGAGAGAGACAGTAACGAGCCGCGAGAACGGCCGACCGGTACTGGTACGCACCCACACCACGCCGAACACGAGAATGACCGCCGTCATAAGGATGAATTTCAGGGCAATCTCGCTGCCGATGAGCCACTGGAGTTGGGTCGAGACGTGCGTCAAGCTCGCGTCGACGCCATCCACGCCGTAGCTGTTAATGGTTGCGGTGCCCCCGCGCGGTCGGGGGAGATGGGGCTGTGTCTCGGGTGTGAGCATGACGTCGACCGGGGCGCCAAGGGTGCGTCGAATCTGGTCCCAGCACAGGAGTCCCAGCGCCACGACAACGAGGACTGCAGCGCTCCAGCCGACGAACGTCGGAATTGCGCGCGGTCGACGGAGTGTGGTCGAAATTCCATTCGCGGTCATACCAGGCCCTTTACTTCCTCGCGCAGCTCGGCGCGTTCGCGCTCCAGCTTCTGGCCATAACGGAATACGGTCGCGAGGGCGAAGAGTGCGAGGCCTACGCCGATGGGCCAGAGGTCGATACCGAAGTCGCCACTGGCGCCTGGCCAATAGACCGAGTCGGGAGTGATTCCCTTGACGTTGTTCATCCACTGGCCGGCCTTGACTCCGAAGACGTCTGCTATGGCGAGGCGCTGTCCGAGTTGGAGGCACACCTGCCAAAGGAGACCTCCGACGAGCACCGTGACGCCGGTGGCGCGCAGCGCTCTCGTGGCCAGCTCGGTGAATGGGTCACCTTGGCCGACTCGTCTGCAAAGGATCGCGAGAGTCACACCTACGGCCACGAAGGTTGCACCAGCCAAGAGATGCCCCAGCGCTAGCCATATTCGCGCGTCCGCGCCGAGCGCGCCGAGGTCGAGTGTTGCGTGATCGAAGC
>DASXNG010000208.1:0-3390 GCA_036495225.1 Galbitalea sp. | reverse complement strand
CTCTATATCGAATCGCACGGGCTAGTCATAAACGAAGCCGCACAGCGCTTGCGCGAAGTTACTCAAAAGTACACCGAACCTTGGGACAAACTCCGGGCTGCGTGTGAGGTTACGGTGGAATTCCAGCTCGATCCGAGCTCGTTGACGTATCCGCCGCTCAATCATTTGATGCAAACACCAAAATCCATGCGTAAGACGCTTGTAGCGCAGCGCAACAAGTTCGAAAATATATTTTCCGAGATCATCAAGACCCTTCAACTCGACCCCACGGTCGACCGATCTATTTTTCGCCTGTCACTCATAACCGCGTTGAACGGAAGCTCCGTTTGGTACCGCAGGGGGAAACTAACTCCCAAACAAGTCGGAACCCGCGTATTCGAGATTTTCCACCACTGTAAACGGTGTTGATCAACCAACGCGTCCAACCAGTACTCCCGGATCAGACCTCGCCACCGTGAACGTACCCGCAATGATCATCGTTCACGTCTTGATCTTCGCGTATCTGCTGCGTCGGCGTTCAAATTCCTCCCGGTCCATCGTCGCCAGGTTGTAGCCGCTGTCCAGTTGGACCGCAACCGCATGTGCCGCGACGAATCGCGGATAATCGGTCCGACACCGGTCGAGCACATCTCATGGTGACCGCGGACGGCGCGCCGTCGCATCGGATCCCGGCAGCGTCACGACGGCGACCGCAAGAGCCGGCAGCTCTAAGGTGTCCTGCGTCACCGGGTGCTTTACCGGGGGAGCTTCTGTCGACTGATCTACTTGTTCTTCGTAGCCGCCCGACGCTCCCGGATTCGGTGACCGGGCAGCCCATTAAGTTTACTGCGGAGCTGCCGATAACTCCTGCGAGCCCGCATAGGCGTGATGCCTCGGACCTTCTGAAGATCCTCGAGGCCTGGAGAACAACGCATCATGAACGATTCAGCCATCACACTTGCACGACAGCCCATCCTCGGGACTGACGGGAAGCTGTTTGGCTATGAATTACTCTACCGAGGTGTGCACCTCGAATCGACCGGCATGGGTACGGCGCAGACGGCACGCGTCCTATGCGAGGCGATCGGCAACATCGGCCTCGAGCACCTCGTCGGCGATGCGCGGGTGTTCGTCAACTTCGACCAGGACCTCCTGGAAACCGACTTCTATGCGCTGTTGCCACCGGGTCAAGGCGTGGTCGAAATTCTAGAAACCGTCGAAGCCACCCCGCGGGTGCTTGAGACCCTCCAACACTTGCGTCACCGCGGAATCGCCATCGCCGCAGACGACTTTGTGTTTCAGCCGAATGCCCTCGCATTTCTGCCGCTCGTCGATTACGTCAAAGTGGACATTCTCCTGGCAAAAGATCAACTCGCCTCGTACGTGAGTCGACTGAAGGGCTACCCCGTGCAACTGCTGGCCGAAAAAGTCGAAACCCACGAGCAGGTCGCCCTCTGCCGCGACCTGGGCTTCCGGCTGTTCCAAGGATATTACTTCGCCCGGCCCGAGTCCGTACCCTCGCAACCCATCAGCGCCACGCAGATCGGTGTCGTCGACTTGATTTCAGAGCTACAAAAGCCCGACTATGAAGCCATCGAACTCGGCAAGAAGATCGGCGCCGACCTCGTGCTCGCTCACCAAATCCTTAAACTCGCCAACAGCGCTGCGTTTCGCCGCCGGCGAGCCATCAATTCGATCGCCGACGCAGTCATTCTCTTGGGCCAGGATGTCATTCGCCAATGGGCGTCGATGCTGCTGTTGACGCGGCTCGCCGACAACAAGCCTTCCGAACTCCTGGTGCTCGCCCTGATCCGCGGTCGCATGTGCGAAGCCTTGGGTGCTCAACGCGGCACGACGGACGCCAGTCAGTTGTTCACCGCCGGCGTGCTCTCGGTTCTGGATGCCCTGTTGAACCGCCCCATGAATGAGGTCGTTACGGAATTGGCGCTCGCCGCGCCACTGGGCGAAGCGCTGTGTGGCAATGACACCTCGTCGTTGGGGCACACCCTACAGCGAGCGATTGCTTATGAACGGGGGGACTGGTCGTTTATGGACTCTCTATCGGCTCGCGAGCAGAGCGACACGCTCGCGGCTTACGTCAAGGCGGCCAATTTTGCGAATTTGACGGTTCGGGCGACGTTACCCCCGTCCTGAGTAGCGTTGCGGTTCAGGGGCCGATGACAATCCCTGCTGGTGCAAACGGTAGACATCGATCATCAATCCACCTGAAAATGCTCATCACCGCTCAACTGGATCGATCCGGCGAGCGGCGTGAGTTCGATGGAACCCGGCACCGCGCCCGGAATATCGAAGAAGAGTTCGTCGGGCTCGGAGTGAAGGTACATGTCGTCCTGCGCTGCACCGCAGTTTGGACAGTGATTCGCGAAGTAGCCGTCTTCCGCGTTTTGGGCGATCACCTTTCGGTAATTAGGCCATCGGCCAAGCTGCCGCGCGAGGGAGTCGTTGATTGCCCAGACATCCGAGACGGTAAATCGGTCGAGGGGTTCGCCGCAGACCGTGCCGCTCTCGCAATGGATGCAGATGACTTCGATGGCAGAACGGCATCGTTGGCAGGCCGTCGTCGCGGCGGCGACGTACGCTTCGGTGGAGGTGATGGTGAATTCCTCGTCGGGCTCCGTTGCCGGCAGCCACCTCGAGTATTTCGTGGAAGACTCGCCCGAGTCGATGTACCAGCGCTTGGAATCGGCGTCCCAGCACGCGCCCAGAGCCTGGACTTCGGACTTCTCTTCAGGCGGGACAAACAAATAGGTTCGTTGCACGGTCGATCCGGTGGCCAGTGGCGTCATTCTGCCCCGCCCCGGGAAGACTGGACAGATGCAGCTTCGGTTTCCTTGGCACGGGCGGCAACTCCCTGGGATGTGGAGGATTCAGCTGCCGGTGCGGGCGGCGACCTATGGGCGCGAGAGGCGGCAACCTTCATCTGCCGTGCGCGCCGGGGCTTAGTCCGGGCAGTCGGCGCGACCGCAGCCGGCGGCGAGGCCGTTCGGACTGCTGCGGGGCCGGCTGTCGGCGCACTCGTGAGGACACTGGGCCTTCTGGGGCGCACCGGCGCGGCAGCGGTCATCGGAGTGAGCCTTACAAACTGCCAGTCGGGGACAGAGGCCAGCTTCAGGAAGCCCGAGAGATCGGGCAGGCGCTCGATCTCGGAGGCCATGACGGCGGGCTCGATCCTCAGGTTCTCGCCGGTCGTCGTGGACCCTATGAATTCGTTGGACCTGCGCGTCCTCGACACCGTGGTGTGCACGACCTCGCGCTGACCGATGAGCTTCGATGCAAATTCCGACGTGCCTCCGTGCTCGCTCGCGGAGCAGCGAAGAATGAGCGTGTTGCCGCAGTTCTCGACGATGGTCTCGGCAACGCCCTTGCCGTAAGTGCCCGACACCTGGGCGA
>DASXNG010000207.1:0-32328 GCA_036495225.1 Galbitalea sp. | reverse complement strand
TCCGCACCCAGTCCTCGGCGAGCGACTTCTCCACGGAGTCGAGGCCCAGGGCGCCACCCGCGTTGTTCACGAGCGCATGGATGGGGCCGGTCGCCTCGAGGTGCCGGCGGAGCGCATCCACCTCGTCCTGCACCGTGAGGTCGGCTGTGAAGACGGAGATCCCGGTCCCGTCAGCCAGTTCAGCGAGACGCTCGGTGCGTCGTGCGACCCCCACCACATCCCAGCCCTGTGCCCGGAAGAGCCGCGCTGTCGCCGCCCCTATCCCCGAGCTCGCGCCCGTCACCACCACTCGCCGTTTCGTCATGACCCCTATTTTCCTCGTCCGCCCGGATTACGCAGTATTTCGGCGCCGTTGCCGCGTGCCGGATGCGCGCCTAGCCTGATGGGGCGGTGACAGGACCACGCTCACCGACGCACCCGACTCCAGGAGAGCACAATGACCAACGCCGCCGAATGGCAGTTCGAAACCAAGCAGATCCACACCGGAGCTTCGCCCGACCCTGTCACCAACGCGCGGGCGACGCCGATCTACCAGACCACGTCGTACGTCTTCAACAACTCGGAGCACGCCAAGAACCTGTTCGCGCTGGCCGAGTTCGGCAACATCTACACGCGCATCCAGAACCCGACCCAGGCGGTCGTCGAGGAGCGCGTCGCCGCACTCGAAGGAGGCACCGGCGCCCTCCTCGTCGCATCGGGGCAGGCCGCGGAGACCTTCGCCGTGCTGAACATCGCCCAGGCCGGCGACCACATCGTGTCGTCGAGCTCGATCTACGGCGGCACCTACAACCTGTTCAAGTACACGCTCGCGAAGCTCGGCATCGAGGTCACGTTCGTCGAGAACCAGGATGACGCGGACGAGTGGGCCGCGGCTGTGCGCCCCAACACGAAGCTGTTCTTCGCGGAGACCATCGGTAACCCCAAGATCAACATTCTCGACATCGAGCTCGTATCGAAGGTTGCCCACGACAACGACCTGCCGCTCATCGTCGACAACACGATCGCGACCCCGTACCTGATTCGTCCGTTTGAGTACGGCGCGGACATCATCGTGCACTCCGCCACCAAGTTCCTCGGCGGTCACGGCACGGTCATTGCGGGCATCATCGTCGACGGCGGCAAGTTCCCGTGGTCGAAGCACGTCGACAAGTTTCCCGGTCTCACCGAGCCCGACCCGTCGTACCACGGCGCGAGCTACACCACGGTTCTCGGTGATGGCATCGCGTACGTCATCAAGGCGCGCGTGCAGCTGCTGCGCGACACCGGCGCTTCGCTCTCACCAGACAGCGCGTTCTCGCTCATCCAGGGCATCGAGACGCTCAGCCTGCGCATCGAGCGTCACGTGCAGAACACGCAGGAGATCGCGGAGTGGCTTGAGAACCACCCGGATGTCGCCTCGGTCAACTACTCCGGACTCCCCTCGAGCCCGTGGTACGCGGCGGCCAACAAGTACGCGCCCAAGGGTGTCGGTGCTGTGGTCTCGTTCGAGCTCAAGGGCGGCGTCAACGCCGGTCGCGCGCTCGTCGAGAATGTCTCGCTGTTCAGCCACCTCGCCAACATTGGCGATGTGCGCAGCCTGATCATCCACCCGGCGTCGACGACGCACTCGCAGCTCACGCCAGAGCAGCAGCTGACCACCGGTGTCACCGCTGGCCTGGTGCGCCTGTCCGTCGGTCTCGAGAACGTCGAAGACCTGAAGGCCGACCTCGAGGCCGGTCTTGCGGCTGCACGTAACGCCGCGGCCACCACGGGCGCCTCTGCGTAACCGAGTCAATCGCGCGAACGCGCTGCCGCCGTTGTAATACGGCAGCAGCGCGTTCCGTATTTGGCGATACTTGAGGCTGACATGGACTGGCAGACTCCCGAGGACACCGTTCCCTCGGCCTTCATCACGGAGGCGAACGCACGGACGATCCTCGGCAAGCCCCCCGCAACGGGCGCTTGGCGAGAAGGCGACGACCCTGGCAATCGGCAGTTCGTCTCCCTCGGCGCGTTCGCGTTCGAGCGCGGCGATCAGCTGCCCAACGTGCGCATCGCCTACGAGACCTTCGGCACGCTGAATGCCACCGCGACCAACGCGATCCTCGTGCTGCATGCGCTGACCGGTGACAGCCACGTCGTTGGGGCGCCGGGCCCGGGACATCCGACCGCCGGCTGGTGGGGAGGGATCGTGGGATCCGGTCTTGCCATCGACACGGACCAGTGGTTCGTCGTTGCGCCGAACATGCTGGGCGGCTGCCAGGGCTCGACGGGCCCAGGCTCATATTCGCCTTCCGGTTCGGAGTGGGGTGCCTCATTCCCGTTCGTCACCATTCGCGATCAGGTCGCCGCGCAGGTCGCGTTTTCCGACGCTATCGGCATCGACCGTTGGGCGGCCGTTCTCGGCGGCTCGATGGGCGGGATGCAGGCGCTCGAGTGGGCGGTCGGCCAGCCGGACCGCGTCGAACGGGTCGGCATCCTCGCGACGCCAGAACTCAGTAACGCCGACCAGATCGCGCTGAACTCCGTGCAGGTGGATGCGATCCACCTCGACCCGAGGTTCGCCGAAGGCGACTACTACGGCGCAGCAGACGGCGACGGGCCATACCGCGGACTCGCCATGGCCAGGCGGATGGCGCTGCTCAACTACCGCTCCCCCACAGAACTCAATGACCGCTTCCAGCGCAGCTGGCAGAGCGGTGTGAGTCCCCTCGGCGGCGGCGGTCGCTACGCGGTCGAGAGTTACCTCGACTTTCACGGGAACAAGTTCACGAGGCGCTTCGACGCGAACAGCTACATCACGCTCGTCAACGCGATGAACTCGCACGACATCGGGCGCGATCGAGGCGGCGTGGCGAAGGCCCTCGCGAGGGTCACGGCACGAGCGCTCGTGCTGGGCATCGACACGGATCGTCTCTTCCCGCTCGAGCACCAGAAGCTCATCGCCAGCCTGCTTCCGAGCACGATTGATGACGGAGAAGCGGTCGTCATCAGCTCTCCGTTCGGGCACGATGGGTTCCTCATCGAAGATGACCTGGTTGGAGCCCACCTAAGGCGGCTACTCGCCTCCTGACCCCCTCTTGGTGTACATACTCGTCTGTGTCTTCTGGGTATGCTGGGCCGCCAAGGGGGGACACCGGTGGCAGCTAAGGCGACTGATGCGCGGGACGATGCGCGCATCCGCGTCGCCATCGTCGACGATCACCAACTGGTGCTTGATGGCCTCGCGGCGCGCCTCGACGATCCGGCCAGTGGCATCAAGATCGCGCTGACCGCGACGAGTTGGGCCGGGCTCATCGGACACCCGGACTTCCCCGTCGACGTCGTCGTTCTCGACCTTCACCTGGAGGATGGAATCCCGGTCGGGACCAAACTTCGCGCGCTCGACACCATCGGGACCGCCGTGGTGGTGATGAGCCGTCACTCCGATGCCGCGTCCGTTGCGGCGGCGATGCGCGGCGGAGCGATGGGTTTTGTGCCGAAGACCGATTCCGCGACCGAACTGATCGCCGCGGTCCACGCGGCAGCGCACAGCGTGCAGCACCTGACCGCGCCGCTCGAGGATGCCACCGCCGCGACGGCAGCGACGCCCGATGCCGGGCTCGGGATGCAGGAGCACCGCGCACTCGCGCTGTACGCCTCCGGGCGCTCCATCAGTGAGGTCGCGGCGCAGATGAACACGACCGATGAGACAGTGAAGTCCTACATCAAGCGAGGACGCCGCAAATATCGCGAGGTCGGCGTGGATGTCGGTACGCGCATCCTTCTTCGTCGCCTCGCCGTCCAGGAAGGGTGGCTGCTGCCCGAGTAGCCCTCCACCCTCGTCGACATGACCGATTTGTTTCGAGATCACCGCAATATTCCGGCACTCTCGCCACAAAGCGCGATTCTCGCGCGGGCGAGTGGAGGATGGGGGTTCCGGAAGCTGGGGCCGCTGTTTGCTCCAGCGACCCCGTGCTAACCCCCCGGTCTAGCACTTCCCGCGGTAAACCTCGCGGATGGTGCCCGGCGCCGTTCATTCGGGTGAAACGCCGTTCCGTTTGCTCTACTAGGTGAGCTCACGGCTGTCGTACTGTGGCGGCGCACTTGCTGCGTCGCGCCCCTCTGGTTCCCACCGTAGCGGCAGAAATGCGGCAAATTCGACCGGTGTGGCACCCCCATTTGTGGTGGCAATCTGACAACATGTGACACGATATGGAACTCATCGCCAAGGAGCGGGATCGCCTCCTTCAGCGCACTGCGCGCTTTTTGGGACTCTCGGGCACGATTCTCACGCTAGTCAGCCTCAGTTTTCCCGGAATTGTGCCGTTTTCGACCTTCCTCACCGCGTTGCCGTTTCTCGCGATTCTGGCCCTCAGCCAGATCATGGTCGCCCGCAGTTCCGCCGTTATTTGGGCGGTCGTCGGCATCCTGGCCGGCAGCGCAGCGCTGCTCGTCGCTCGCCTGCCCTACGATTCCCCACCGTCGAGCAGTCTGGGCGCCGCGATCGCTCCGCTCGGCGCAGCGGGCGTCGGATGCTTCGCCCTGGTTCTGGTGTCAAGCGTCCCGCGGATCATCATTCTCGTGCTTGGCGCCGCAACGACCACGCTGCTCGTTCAGCTCGACGCTGCTTCGCCCGGCATGCTCTCCGTTGAAGCTTTATCGGTCATTTTGGGCTGGGTGCTTGCGGGCGTGCTGGGCTACTGGCTGAGCGCCAGCGTTCCGAGGGCTGCAAGACGCATTTACAGCATCGGCAAGGCTCACCGAGCCGAGCGGCAGGCGAGCGAAACCGAGGCGCAGCGCCGCCAGGGCGCACGCCTGCTTCACGACACGGTCCTGGCAACGCTGACCCTGCTCGCCCATTCGGGGGTTGGGGTTGCGCCGGAGGCGCTCCGACAGCAAGCCGCCGAGGATGCCCGGCTGCTGCGCCAACTCCGACTCGGCGCGACCCCGACTCCTGAATCCTCCGGTCCGTACAACCTCACGCCGGTAGAGGAAACCCCGCTCGGAACCACTCTCGAATCCGTCAAACAGCGCTTCGGCCGCATGGGTCTCGAGGTGAGCTGGCACGGTACCGGACAGGTGCTGCTGCCCAGTGACGTGCTCGACGCGTTTCTGCTTTCGCTTGCCGAGTGCCTCGAAAACGTGCGCAGGCACTCCGGAGTGACCCAGGCCCACGTCACAATCACGGATGACGCGACTACCGTTCGCGCGATGGTGACCGATTCGGGTGTTGGGTTCGACCTCGACGCCATCGACGAAGACAAGTTCGGTTTTCGCGAGTCGGTCATCGGGCGGCTGCGCGAGGTGGGCGGAAACGCCCGACTTTTCTCTAGCCCGGGCTCCGGCACGACTGTCGTACTGGAGGTTCCGCGATGACCAGCTTCATGCGCCCGGAGGAGAACACTCTCGGAGTCATCTTTGGGCGGCGGGGCAAGGGAGGCCCTCCCGGCGTAGCCAAGGCACTGCGCCAGGCGAGCGCGCGCGGTGCGACCCTCGGCACCACCTACCTTGGCGTTGGCGCCGGAGTCCTGAGCTCGATCCAGGCGCTCTACGGCCTCAGCCTCTTTGCCGCGCATTGGAGCGCGTACCCGAACCCGGTACCGGTGGCGATCGCGTGGGCGCTCTACATCGCGGCCTTCGTGACTGTGCTGATTCTGATGTCTGTGCTCGGCGATCGACTCCCTCATTGGCTATTCGCGCTGTACCTCGGCGCGCTGGCGGTGACCGTGGCGCTCGATTTCCTGGCGATTTGGCCGCTGCACAATATCGGGGCATATGCCACCGCGTCCGTTTCCGCCGGCTTTGGGCTGGTGATCGTCGTGACGCTGCGGGGCACCCGTGAGGTCGTGCTCTCCGTGATTGCGCTCGGTCTCGCGTTTGCGGCGGCGATCTGGCTGAACACGCCCATCAACGTGAATACGTTCCCGACGCAGCTCAACACGCTCGCGCTCGCCGTGCTCCCGACCCTGCTCGGCGTGTTCGTCGTACGAGGCTTCCGCAGGATGGTGCAGCAGGAGCTCGATCGCGTGCTGGTGCAGAGCACGGTCTCCGCGCCGCGTTTTGCGGTCGGCATGCTCGCGTCGGAGGAACTCGCGCGCCTCGACCTCGCAGCGGAGGACCTCCTCGAATCGGTGGCCACCGGTCGCACCGCGCTGAAACTCGACCCGAAGACCGCCTCGGTTGCGGCATCCCTCGCCACCGAGCTTCGCCTTCACCTCATCGAGGGACGCCGGGAAACCTGGCTTTACCACGCGGTGTCCGAGTCGGAGATGCTGGGCAAGGCCGTCACACTGACCGACCGGGGCAGTCTGGCCGGCCTGCTGGACCCCAGCCAGCGCGATGGGCTCCTCTCGGCGGTGTGGCTGCTGATGAGCGACACGCGAAAGCCATCGACGGGTCGGACCATCCAACTGACGCTTGGGCCCGTAGCGCCATCCGCAGACCGACTCGAGAACAACCAAATCAGCATCCCGATCGTGATCACGACCACCGAAGTTCCGAGAAATCGTGTCGATCCAGCAATCTGGGCGTCGATTGCGCGGGTGGGGCGTTACAGTGACTCAACCGAGAAGTCCAGTCTGCGCGTCGACATCGAATGCTTTGTCGACAACCCGGCTGATCAATGAGCGTGGAAATGCCCGGAACCCCTGGCTTCACTCCCGGCACCCGACCACGCGAGAAAGCCATCTCGCGGAAAGACAAGAGGTTCTAACGTGTCCCCAGCTGACAACCGCATCCGACTCGCGCTCGTCGACGACCATAGGATGCTGCTCGGTGCCCTCACCGAGTGGATTCGCAACGCCGCGAGCGACATCAACATGGTTGCTGCTGTCGCCTCATGGCCGGAACTACTGACGCACCCGGAGTTCCCGGTCGACGTCGTACTTCTTGACCTGGACCTCAAGGACAACATCCCGGTTTCCCTGAAGATCTCGACCCTCAAGACCACCGGTGTGCGCGTGGTGCTGATGAGTACCTACTCGGAACCGAACGTCGTGCGCGAGGCGCTCGCCGCGGGCGCCCTCGGCTATCTCGTCAAGAGCGAGGACGCTGGGATGATCGTCGAGGCCATCCGTGCCGCGTACGAAGGCGAGTCGTTCATTTCCGCCGAGCTCGACCTGGCGCTCAATGCCGGAGAGATCGGCGGGGCACCCAAACTCAGCGCGCAAGAGCGTCGGGTGATGGCGCTGTACGGGGGTGGCGAGCCGGTCAAGGCGGTCGCATTCCAGCTCGGAATCTCCGAAGAAACCGCCAAGAGCTACCTCAAGCGGATCCGTGAGAAGTACCGCGTCGCGGGAATCGACGTCGGCACCAAGGTGGCGCTACGTAAGCGAGCCATCCAGGACGGCATTCTTCTGCAGACCGAGGCTCCTGGTCCGATGTAGGTCGCGGCGTTCGATGCCGACGCTGATCGCCGCAAGCAGGACGCCGAGTGCACAGAGCGCGAGTCCGACCCACGGCGCGGCAAGATAGCCGAGCCCCATGGCGACGGCGATTCCGCCGAGCGCCGCACCAATGCTGTTTCCGATGTTGAGCGATGCGTGATTGACGGCAGCTGCAAGAGTCTTCCGATCTCCAGCAACGTTCATCAGTCGAGTCTGGATCGCCGGTGACAGCGCAGCGGAGGCCGCACCCACCAGGAACAGGAACACAAACACCCCGACCACGTATTGGGCGGTGAGCGCGATCCCGAGCAGCGCGAAGGCCATGGCGCCGAAAAAGGTGAAGATGCCGGCGATGAGGTGGTGGTCGGACACCCAGCCGCCGATGAAGTTGCCGATGGTCATGCCGATTCCGGCAACGACCAGGGCGAGGGGCACCACGACCTCTGGCAGACCGGTCACGTTGGTCACGATGGGCGCGACGAACGTGTAAACCGCAAAGAAGCCGCCGAAGCCGATGGCGCCCATTCCGAGCGCAAACCACACCTGCGGACGACGGAAGATCGCAAGCTCACCACGAACGGTCGAGTCTCGGTCGCCCGGTTGCGGTGGCAGGACGATCAGCACCGCGAGAAATGTCAGCGCGAACAGGCCGGCGACCGCAAGATAGGCAACGCGCCAGTCGGTGCGCTCACCGAGGAAGGTGATCGCCGGAACCCCGATGACGTTGGCCACCGTCAACCCGCCAAGAACCAGCGCAACGCCTCTCCCCCGCGTATTCGGCCCCATCAGGGATGCCGCGACCAGAGCAGCGACGCCAAAATACGCTCCGTGAGGTAGGCCCGCGATGAAGCGCGCGGCGAGCACCCAGCCGAAAGTCGGAAGGATCGCGGATGCCACGGTCGCAAGGGTCAACGCGACGAGCAACCACAACAGCACCTTCTTGCGCGGATACCGCGCGGCGAGCGCCGCGATCGTCGGGGCTCCCACCACCACGCCGGCAGCATAAGCAGAGACCAGAAGTCCGGCGGACGCGTTCGCACCGGACGGCGAAACCGCGTACTGCGCCGGCAGCAGAGCGCTGGCGATGTTGGGCAGCAGACCCATCGCGACGAACTCCGTGCACCCGATGGCGAACCCGCCCAGAGCCAGTGCGAGAAGAGCAAACCGAACCCGGGTTCGGCTGAGTGGATGCGTTGTGGTGTCGTGGGGAGCCTGAGTCACTTATCCAACGCTACCGCCGCCGACGGCGCGCTCGAGCCGCTCGACCTTGCCGGTGAGTTCGCCCGTGTGGCCAGGACGGATGTCCGCCTTCAGCACGAGTGACACGCGCGGCCCGAATGCGCCAACCGCTTCTGTCGCACGTTTCACGACATCGAACACCTCATCCCACTCCCCCTCGATGGTCGTGAACATCGAGTCGGTGTTGTTTGGCAGACCGGACTCCCGAACGACGCGCACAGCGGCGGCGACTGCGTCGTGCACAGAATCGGTTTCACCGTCAGCGGGAGCGGGGCCGCCGCTCGGCGACACGGAAAATGCGACCAGCATTCGTTGTTCCTCCTTGAAGCTTCGTTCTGGAACTAGTCTGCGTCGTCGGCAGCGAGGATGTCTGCCCCGTCGAACCGAGACGCGTTCCTCCCGAACGGCCAGACGCTGGGCAGCCACGACTCGGCCTCTGGCAGCTCCTCGTGAATGGCAGATCGACGCGAAACATCCCAGACGACGGCCACCGCCCAACCGAGCACCACAAACAACAGGAGGTTCCGCACGGTCAACGCGACGAGCTCGGGCCCGTGCAGCTCAAGCAGCTCGAGATAGAAGTACGGGTAGAACGACTGGGTCAGAGCGGCGATCGCCAGCGACAGGATCGCCGGGATACGGAAGGAGCGTCCGTGTCCCGCGGCATTCGTCGCAAGACCGAGGATGATCGGGACGGCGAGCCAGGTGATGTACTGCGGCGAGCCGACCTTGTTGAAAGCGATGAAGGCGGTCACAAAGGCGAGCGAGAGCGGCGGGAGCAGTTCGGTGACTGAGGCGCCGCGGCGCACCGCGATAACGCCGAGCACTGCAACCGCGGCGACGACGACCGCGAGCACCGCAGTCATGATTCCCGCAATGCCAGTCGAAAATGGACCGGTGACCTCGTAGGTGTTGATCGCCTGGTCGTAGTACGGGTAGGCACCGGGAACGTGGGCGAACGACATCCACATCCAGATGTTGCTGACGGGTGCCTCCACCTGCAGGCCTCTGCCCGTCTGCTGGGTGATGAAGCTGAAGAGGTTGCGTGCACCGCCGAGGGCAACGACGGCTGCGATGATCGCAATGCTCGCGACGACCGCCGTAATGAGTATCTTCAGCCGATCACGACTGGCGATGATGGCCGCCGCGATGATGGCCGCCGGCCACACCTTGATCCACGTCGCGATCGTCAGCAGCACGGCGGCGAGCTTCGGCCGTGTCGCAAGATACAGAACGGCGACGATGCCGAGCGGAACGGAGATCGAGTCGATTCGCCCCATCGCGATCGGCCCGAGAAGCACGAGGAACGCGATCCACCACCATCCGACAACCACGGGCCGACCCGGACGGCGCCAACCGACCAACGCAGCAAACGCCACCGCATCGAGCAGGAAGACGAGGCTCAACCAGCTGCCCGCGAAGTTGGCGAAGCCGAAAACGCCCGCCATCACCATCGGGATGAGCGCGACAACCGGATAGACCCACGAGGTGTCGACGCCAACGTAGTAGGAGTTGAGGTCGGCCTCTTCCGCCCAATAGCGGTACCAGATGGTGACATCCCCGAGTGGCAGGCCCGGCGCGTTCAGGTTCACCCAGCCCAGCCAGAGGTGGGCGAGAACGAACGCTGTCCAGATGGCGGTCGGACTATGAAGCGCCCAGCGTGTGACCCGTTGCCAACGCGTGGGCGTCGGCAGGGCGGCTGTCATGCGAACAAGCGTATCCCGAGCGATCGTGGCCTAAGCCGCGCGGTGGTCGACCAGCAGTGCGGCGATCGTGGCGGGAAGCGCGGCCGCGAGATCAAGAACGGTGAACGGCCCACCGCCAGATGCACGGTCGGCAGCTAGTCCATGAATCGCGGATGCCGTCGCCGCGAGCTTCGCCAGAAGACCCGGATCCGATCCGAGCGAGTCGGCATGCGTGGCTACGAGCGCACCAAGCACACCTCCGAGCGCATCTCCCGATCCCGCGGTCGCAAGCCAGGTCGGCGCGAGCCTCACCGACAGCCTCGTTCCGTCCGGTGAAGCGACGTAGGTCGTGTGTCCCTTGAGAAGAACCGTCACGCCGAGCTCATTGGCCGTGCGCGCGGCTGCGGCTCCTGGATCCTGAGCAATCTCATCCAGATCCTTCCGGATGATTCGCGCCAACTCGGTGAAGTGGGGCGTGATGACGATCGGCCCGCTTGCGATGCGCACCAGGTCGAGCGCTCCGGCGTCCAGCACGACAGGCAGACCCTGTGCGATCGCGTCGCGTATCTCGACCTCCGACTCCCGTTCGGCGTTCGCGTCCATTCCGGAGCCGATCAGCCACGCCTGCACGCGGCCGTTCGATCTGACCACCTCCGGGCGTCTGGCGAGTACCAGGTCGGTGGGGCGTGTCGGACCGAGATAGCGCACCATCCCGACGCCGGTTCGAAGCGCGGCTTCAACTCCGAGCACGGCGGCGCCCGGGTACTGGTTGCTGCCGGTGATGACGCCGAGCACGCCACGGGAGTACTTGTCGTCGGACTCCAGCGGCACCGCGACGTTGGCAGCGGCATCCTTCGCTGTCCACGCTCGATAATTGCTCGTCATGAGTCCCACGATAGTTTGGACAGCGTGTCGCTTAGCATCCCCAATCGAGTTGTCCTGTTCGATTACGGCGAGGTGATCTCGCGAGCGCCAAGCGACGAGGATCGCGCCGCCCTCGTCGCGGTGGCCGCAGTCCCGGCTAAACCTTTCTGGAACAGCTACAACGAGCATCGCGATTCCCTCGATCGCGGCGACTTGGCCGTCACCGAATACTGGCGTCTGATTGGCAGGGAGCTCGGCGTCACCTGGGGCGCAGCGGACATCCAGCGACTCTGGGCCGCCGACTTCCGAAGCTGGACCAGCGTGGAGCCCGGAACGATCGAACTGCTTGAGGAGCTGCACGAGGGCGGCACCCGCGTCGCGGTGCTGTCGAACGCTGGGTTCGACTTCGCGAGTCCGCTTCGAGCTTCCCCGATGGCTCGCTTTTATGAACGCGTGTTCGTGAGCGCCGAACTCAACCTGCTGAAGCCCGAGCCCGCGATCTACCTCGCCGCGGCGAACGGGCTTGGAATTGCTATCGACCAACTTGTGTTCATAGACAACAAGAGGGTGAACACGGATGCCGCGGCGGCACTCGGTGCGACAGTGCACCATTTCACTGGAGTGCACGGTCTGCGAGAGTTCCTGACCGCCCTCAGCACCTAACCATTTTCAGCGATTGGACCTCCGCGTGGCCGCACTCTTTGAACCCATCACCGTGCGAAAGCTGTCGGTACGAAATCGCGTCTGGGCTGCACCGATGTGCCAGTACTCGGTCTTCGATGAGAACGGCGTGCCGACGCCGTGGCACCTGGTGCACCTCGGCTCCCTCGCAACCGGCGGCGCCGGCCTGGTGATCACTGAGGCAACAGCTGTCACGGCTGACGGCCGAATCTCACCACGGGACACCGGAATCTGGAATGACGCACAACGGGATGCCTGGCGCCCTATCGTCGACTTCATCCACTCCCGGGGAGCTGCGGCTGGCATCCAGCTCGCTCATGCCGGGCGCAAAGCTTCGACCTACCCGGCGTGGGGGTACGACGAGCGCGGCACGGTTCCCGCCAGCGCCGGCGGCTGGTCGACCGTCGCCCCGTCTGCCGTGCCTTTTACCGGCTACGACACGCCCGTCGCGCTGGATGTCCAAGGCATCGACGCGATAGTTGAGGCGTTCTCGGAGGCGGCAGTGCGCGCACTCGACGCGGGATTCGACCTGCTCGAGCTCCATGCGGCTCACGGCTACCTGCTGCACCAGTTTCTCTCGCCGATCAGCAATGAGCGCACTGACGACTATGGCGGCTCGCTCGAGAACCGGGCGAGGCTCCTGCTCAGGGTCGTGTCCGCCATTCGAGGGACTGTTGGCGACGCCGTGCCCGTGCTGGTGCGCTTCTCGGCGACTGACTGGGTCGAGCACGGCTGGGACGAAGACCAGACCTCAACGGTTGCGGGCTGGGCCAAACAAGCGGGAGCAGACTTCTTCGACATTTCCTCCGGCGGCAACGTCGCCGGTGCAGCCATCCCGCTCGGTCCCGGCTACCAGGTACCTTTCGCCGAGTATGTGCGCACCAACGCCGCCGTGCCGACGAGCGCCATCGGACTCATCACCGACCCGCACCAGGCCGAGCAGATCGTCGGGACCGGACAGGCGGATGTCGTCATGCTGGCGCGAGAACTCCTCCGAGACCCCCACTGGCCACTTCGCGCCGCGCACGAACTCGGCGTCGAGCTCGACTACTGGCCCGGTCAGTACTTGCGCGCTAAGTGGCAGTAGCGTCCGTAGTTGGTTGAGTAGCGCCGCGCAGCGACGCGTAGCGAAACCGGGGTTGAGCGTTCTGAAGTACGACACCACACGCTCTCGCCTGCGGTAAAGGTGCTCTATTGGATCAATTGTGTTCGGGCGCCCGGGCTCATTTGTCCCCACCGAGCACCTACGCGCCAGTCGCAGCCCGAACGGGAGTGTTTGCCCCAGGCGGCCCATTGCTGCCGCGCGCCGGGCGCAAACGCGCCAAGCGGGGGCACGCCCACCGAAAACGGCCACGTGTCTGCGAAAACGGGCCACCAGCGGATCAATCCATGCTGCTTTTTGGTTTTCGGCACGCTCAAGCCTGTCTTGCTGCGCGGCGCTACCCAACCAACTACATGAGAGCTAGCTCCGCCGCGTCGCATCCTGAACTTCGCCGACGAGTTCCTCGATGATGTCCTCCAGGAACAGCACACCCTGCGTGGCACCAGAGTCGTCGAACACCCGCGCGACGTGAACGCCGCTGCTGCGCATGGTTGCCAGTGCGTCCTCGAGGTCGACCGCGGCGCCAATGGAGATCAGCCTGCGAATGCGGCGCGGTGGTACCGGCTCGGTGTACTCGTCACCGTCGAGGTCGAGCACGTCCTTCAGGTGGAGATACCCGGTCGGCTCGCCCGCGTCGTTCACGAGCACGTAGCGCGAGAACCCTCGCTGCGCGACCGCCCGGTCGACATCGGCTGGCGTCGCATCATCCGGAAGCGTGACAAGCTTCGCGAGTCCGACCGCGACATCCCCGACGTGCTTGGTCGAGAATTCGAATGCGGCCGTCAGCGTTCCGGTCGAGTCGGTCAGCAGGCCCTCGCGAGTCGACTGGGCCACTATGTTTGCGACCTCGTCAACCGTGAAAGCGCTCGTCGCCTCGCTCTTCGGCGTGATGCGCACCAGGCGCACGATGCCGTTGGATGTCGCGTTCAGCGCGACGATGATCGGCCGGAAGATCGTCGCAAAACCGACCAGGGGTGGCGCAAGGACCAACACCGCGCGCTCCGGCACCGAGAACGACACGTTCTTCGGAACGAGCTCACCAAGAATGACGTGCAGGAACGAAACGATCAGCAACGCAACGATGAACGACACAGCGGCGACGACGTCCTCGCTCCATCCGAGCAAATCCAGCGGAGCCGCGATGAGGTGGTGAATGGATGGCTCGGACACGTTCAGTATCAGCAGCGAGCACACCGTGATGCCCAACTGCGTCGTTGCGAGCATGAGCGTCGCGTGTTCCATCGCCCAGAGTGCTGTCTTGGCTGCTCGCGAGCCTCTGTCGGCGCGCGGTTCTATCTGCGAACGTCGCGCTGAGATGATCGCGAACTCCGCGCCGACGAAGAAGCCGTTGATCAGAAGCAGAATCGCGAGCCAGACGAGCCCCCACCAGTCACTCACGGTCGTCACCTTCCGGAATGGCTGTCGGCGTGTAGCGCACCCGGTCGATGCGTCTGCCGTCGAGGCGCTCGATGCGGAACACTCCGCCGTTGACTGTGACGGTGTCACCGACCTCCGGCAGATGGCCGAGCTCGCTCATCAGCCAGCCGGCGACGGTCTCGTACGGTCCGTCCTCTGGCACGTTGACGTCGGTGCGCTCCAGCAGTTCGTCCGGTCGAAGGATGCCGGGGAACGTGAACCAGTCCCTGCTGCGCACCACGTCCGGCTTCGCGCGGTCGTGCTCGTCTGACACCTCGCCAACCAGTTCCTCGACGAGATCTTCGAGCGTTGCGACACCCGCCGTGCCTCCGTACTCGTCGACGACAACAGCCATCTGGAACCCGCGACCGCGCAGCTCGCCGAGCAGCATGTCGAGCTTCATTGTCTCCGGCACCCGAAGCGCGTCCTGTTGAAGCGCGGTGACTGGCACCTCAGCGCGCTTCTCCCGCGGCACCGCGACGGCCTGCTTGACGTGCACGAGGCCAACCACATCGTCGATGCCCTCGTCGATGACGGGGAAACGGGAGAACCCGGTGGTGCGCGCAAGATCGACGACATCCTGGGCCGTCTCCGTCCGCTCGACGCTGGCGACCCGGGGACGCGGGGTCATGACATCCTGAGCCGTCAGATCCGAGAAGGCGAGCGTTCGGGCGAGAAGCGTCGCGGTGTCGCTGTCGAGGCTGCCCTCGCGCGCCGAGCGACGGACGAGGGATGTCAGCTCCTCGGCCGTTCTCGCGAAACTGAGTTCTTCCTTCGGCTCGATCCCGATGAGTCGCAGAATGCCGTTTGCCGTCACGTTCAGCAGTGAGACGACAGGTCGGAACACCGTCGTGAATCCGACCTGGAACGGAATGACGATCTTGCCCGTCTCGCGCGGGAGTGCCAGGGCGATCGTCTTCGGCACGAGCTCGCCAAGGATCATCGAGATGATGGTCGCGATCGCGACGGCCGCGATGGCCGCGACCGCGGTGATTGCTCCCGTCGACATCCCCGTTGTCTCGAGCGACGGAGTGAGCAGTGCACTGAACCCCGGCTCGAGCGTGTAACCGGTGAGCAGCGTCGTGAGCGTGATGCCCAGTTGCGCGCTCGAGAGATGGGTTGACGTCTTCTTCAGGGCGCCGATCGTGATCCCGAGATTGCGCTCGCCGCGTGCCTGCCGCAACTCAAGATCGGAGCGGTCGAGGTTTACGAGCGCGAACTCCGATGCGACGAAGAAGCCGGTGCCGATGGTCAGCACAACACCCAGAACGAGCAGCAGCCACTCAGGCATTGCGGCTCACAATACGGCGACGGGGATGGTCGTCCATTATCTTCCCGAGTATATCGGCGGGGGCAGTACCGCGAGGCCGCCGCTCGGGTCTTCGGCAATGGGTTGAGCTGGCTGTCTATGTCGTTGGTTGAGTAGCGCGCCGCAGGCGTGCGTAGCGAAACCGGGCTTGAGCGTTCCGAAATCTAAAAAGCGGCATGGATGTACGCGTTCGGCCCGGTTTCGCAAAGACTTGGCCGCAATCAAGATGGTTTTGATGCGTCGACAGGAGGGAATGACCGTTCGGCACCATCAACAGGAAATTTTGACGATTTTTGAGGCGCGCTTCCTGTCGACAGATGCTCCCGGCGCCGAAATGAAGGATGAATTCGGCTCTACACGTCAAACGAAGGAGACATTCGGCCTTGTCGACGGCAACATCCTTCATTTGAGGGTCGAGCCGCACGAATCACGCCGAAAACGGCCAAATGTCTGCGAAACCGGGCCGCGAGCAGGTCAGTCCACGCCGCTTTTTGGGTTTTCGGGACGCTCAACCGGTTTCGCTACGCGTGCCTGCGGCGCGCTACTCAACCAACGACAGAAGAGCGAACTCAACCAACGAAACGAGAGCCACTACCAACTGACCGGCAGCGCCTTGCCCTCTTCATACCCAGCAGCACTCTGGATTCCGACCAGGGCCCGCTCGTGGAACTCGTCGACGGTCGACGCACCCGCGTAGGTGAACGAGCTGCGCACGCCCGACGTGATCATGTCGAGCAGGTCTTCAAGTGATGGTCGCAGTGGGTCGAGATAGATCTTCGAGCTCGAGATGCCTTCCGCAAAGAGCGTCTTTCGCGCGAGCTCGTACGGGTCGAGTTGGTCGAAGCGTTGCTGCACGGCCTTCGTCGACGCCATGCCCCAGCTCTCCTTGTAGAGCTTGCCCGACTCATCCACGTTCAGTGTGCCTGGCGCCTCGATCGTGCCGGCGAACCATGAACCGACCATGACGGATGCCGCACCCGCCGCGAGCGCGAGCGCAACATCCCGCGGGTACCGGACGCCACCGTCCGCCCACACGGATGCCCCAAGCTCACGCGCTGCGATGGAGGTTTCGAGAACCGCGGAGAACTGCGGGCGACCGACGGCCGTCATCATTCTGGTCGTGCACATTGCCCCAGGGCCGACGCCAACCTTGATGATGTTTGCTCCGGCCTCGACGAGGTCGCGCACCGCCGCATCCGTCACCACGTTGCCTGCGACGATCGGCACGCCGAGGTCCAGGTCCGCCACGATCTTGATCGCCCGGAGCATCCCCTCCTGGTGACCGTGGGCCGTGTCGATCACGAGCACGTCAACACCTTCAGCCGCGAGCGCCTTGGCCTTGCCAGCGACATCCCCGTTGATGCCGATCGCGGCGGCCACTCGGAGTCGTCCGTTTGCGTCGACGGCAGGGTCGTAGAGCGTCGAACGCAGGGCGCTTCGGCGGCTGAGGGTGCCGACCACCTTGCCGTTTTCGAGGACGGGAGCAAATTCGAGGCCGGCCGCAACCATCAGGTCGAACGCCGCCCGCGCGTCGGCGATGTCGTCCACCTCGAGCGACGCCAGCGCGCCGTGCAACAGGTCACCGAGGCGAGCATCGGGCAGCGCCGTCGCGAGTCGCGCCGCCTGGATTGTGCCGACGTATTTTCCCTCGCCGTCGTGAAGCACGATGCCGTGACCGTCGACCGGAGGGATGCGTTGGAGCGCCGACGCAACGCTGTCGTCTGGCGACAGGATGAGCGGACTGTCCCACGCCACCGGCTGTTCCTTGACCCAGCGGATCGCGGCGTGCAGGTCATCCGCGTGCATGTCTTGCGGCAGCACGCCGAGACCACCGCGCCGCGCGAGAGTTGCCGCGAGCCGTGGTCCCGTGACCGAGTTCATGTTCGCGGCGACCAGTGGGATGCTCGTTCCCGTGCCATCCGGTGGGGCCAGCGAGACATCGAGCCGGCTGGAAACTCCCGAGCGGTTCGGCACGAGGAACACGTCTGAATAGGTGAGATCGTGAACCGGATCAGTCTCATAAAACTGCATGAAATTAACGCTAGACCCTCCTACTGGCGCCAGCGTGCCCGGCGCGAAGCGATTAGTCTTAACCGCGGTGCAGGCGCTGCTGCCGCACCACACTAAGAGGCGCGTGGCAGTAAAGGCCGCGCAATAAGCGGATGAGAGTGGGCGGTCGGCTGTGTCAAGCCAAGTGACCGGAGTCGAGGATGGTGCCTCGAGCGAATTCGGAGCCAACGAATGGCTCGTAGACGAAATGTACGAGAAGTACATCGTCGATAAGAATTCAGTCGAGAAGAGCTGGTGGCCGATCCTCGAGAGCTATAAGCCGACGGTCGAGCAGGGCACGAGCGACCCGACACCAACCTCTGCAATTCCCCTTCCAGACACTGCTCCCGCGAGCCAGACGCCAGCACAACCCGCGCCACCGGTAGCACCGCCAGCGCCGGAGCCGTCGCTTCCCGTCGCGGCCGTCGACGAGGCCAACGAGGCAAGCGACGAGACTCCGGACGAGGCGGCGCCTCCCACCGGTTCGCAACCAATCGCGCGCACCACGTCGGTGCAGGCCAGGCCGCAGCCGATCCCTGCGGAGGCGCCGACAACGTCGAGCATCCCCGTGCAGCCGGACGCCGAGGCGGCACCGGAAGTGCAGGACACCGTTGCGACGCTGAAGGGCGTCGCCAAGAGCCTCGCCGCGAACATGGACGTGAGCCTCACGGTGCCGACCGCGACGAGCGTGCGCACCATTCCGGCCAAGCTCATGATCGACAACCGCATTGTCATCAACAACCACCTCAAGCGCGCCCGCGGCGGCAAGGTCTCCTTTACCCACCTGATCGCGTGGGCGATCGTGCAGACCCTCAAGGACTTCCCGAGCCAGAACGTCTACTACGACGAGCCAGAGGGCAAGCCTTCCGTCGTCACGCCCGCGCACATCAACCTGGGCATCGCGATTGACCTGCCGAAGCCCGACGGCACCCGCTCGCTGGTCGTGCCGGGTATCAAGCGCACCGACACCATGGGCTTCGCCGAGTTCCTCACCGCATACGAGGATGTCGTCAGTCGCGCCCGCGACAACAAGCTCACCATGGCCGACTACCAGGGCAACACGATCTCGCTCACGAACCCGGGCGGAATTGGCACCGAACACTCCGTTCCCCGTCTCATGAAGGGCGCTGGCAGCATCATCGGTGCGGGTGCACTCGAATACCCGGCCGAATTCCAGGGGGCGTCGACCAAGACGCTGGCCGAGCTCGGCATCGGCAAGACGATCACCCTCACGAGCACCTATGACCACCGCGTCATCCAGGGTGCGGGTTCTGGCGAATTCCTGAAGAAGGTGCACGAGCTGCTCATCGGTGAGCGCGACTTCTACGAAGACATCTTCTCCGCGCTGCGCATCCCGTACGACCCGATCCACTGGGCATCCGATCTCTCGGTCGACCTCGCAGACCAGGTCAACAAGACTGCGCGCGTGCAGGAGCTCATCAACTCCTTCCGAGTTCGCGGACACCTGATGGCGGATGTCGACCCGCTCGAGTACCGCCAGCGGTCGCACCCCGACCTCGACATCTCCAGCCACGGCCTCACCTTCTGGGACCTCGACCGGGAGTTCGTCACCGGCGGTTTCGGCTCGAAGAAGGTTTCGCTGCTGTGGGAGATCCTCGGCACGCTGCGCGACGCTTACTGCCGCACGATCGGCATCGAGTACATGCACATCCAGGACCCGGCGCAGCGCCGCTGGATCCAGGACCATGTCGAAAAGCCCTACCTCAAGCCCAGCCACGACGAGCAGATGCGCATCCTCGGCAAGCTCAACGAGGCGGAGGCTTTCGAGACCTTCCTGCAGACCAAGTACGTCGGGCAGAAGCGCTTCAGCCTCGAAGGCGGCGAGTCGACCATCTCGATGCTCGACACCGTGATTCAGGATGCCGCCCACGCAGACATGGACGAGGTCGTCATCGGCATGGCCCACCGCGGTCGCCTCAGCGTGCTCACCAACATCGCCGGCAAGACGTACGGCCAGATCTTCCGCGAGTTCGAGGGCACGCAAGACCCGAAGACCGTGCAGGGCTCCGGTGACGTCAAGTACCACCTCGGAACCGAGGGCACCTTCACGAGCGCCGAGGGCAAGCAGATTCCGGTGTACATCGCCGCGAACCCCTCACACCTCGAGGCCGTCGACGGCGTCATGGAGGGTATCGTCCGGGCAAAGCAGGACAGGCATCCGATCGGCAGCTTCTCCGTTCTCCCGATCATGGTGCACGGCGACGCTGCGATGGCAGGCCAGGGCATCGTCGACGAGATCCTGCAGATGTCGCAGCTGCGCGCTTACCGCACCGGCGGCACGGTTCACGTCAACATCAACAACCAGGTCGGCTTCACAACCCCTCCAGGTGAGGGCCGCACGTCGGTTTACTCGACGGACGTCGCGAAGACCATCCAGTCCCCGATCTTCCACGTGAACGGTGACGACCCAGAGGCCGTCATGCGTGTTGCTCACCTCGCGTTCGAGTACCGCCAGCAGTTCCACCGCGACGTCGTGATCGACCTCGTGTGTTACCGGCGTCGCGGTCACAACGAGGGCGACGACCCGTCGATGACCCAGCCGCTGATGTACAACCTCATCGAGGCGAAGCGCTCCGTTCGTACCCTGTACACCGAAGCGCTCGTCGGTCGTGGTGATATCACGGAAGCGGAGTACGCGGCAGCGCACCAGGACTTCCAGGACCGCCTCGAGCACGCCTTCGCAGAGACCCACGCCGCGCAGACCGGAACCATTCCGGTCATCACCGCGGACGGCGGCGCGGTAGCCGATCTCGAGCGACCGGAGTCCCAGCAGGATGACGCGGTCGGCGAACCGGACACGACGGGTGTCGCGGGCGCAGTCATCCAGCTCATCGGTGACGCTCACAACAACCCGCCAGCGGGATTCACTGTGCACCCGAAGCTGCAGGCTCTCCTCAAGAAGCGCTTCGAGATGAGCCGCAATGGCCAGATCGACTGGGGCTTCGGAGAGTTGCTCGCGCTCGGCTCGCTGCTGCTCGAGGGCACCCCGGTTCGCATGGCCGGTCAGGACACGCGTCGAGGCACGTTCGTGCAGCGTCACGCCGTGCTCCACGACCGTGTGAACGGCCAGGAATGGCTGCCTCTCGCGAACCTCAGCGAAGCGCAGGCACGGTTCTGGATCTACGACTCGCTACTCAGCGAGTACGCCGCCATGGGCTTCGAGTACGGCTACTCGGTTGAACGTGCCGATGCGCTCGTGCTGTGGGAGGCGCAGTTCGGTGACTTCGCCAACGGCGCGCAGATCATCATCGACCAGTTCATCTCGTCCGCCGAGCAGAAGTGGGGCCAGCGCTCCGGCGTCGTGCTGCTGCTGCCGCACGGGTACGAGGGTCAGGGACCTGACCACTCCTCCGCTCGCATCGAGCGCTACCTGCAGTTGTGCGCAGAGAACAACCTGACCGTGGCGCGCCCATCCACACCTGCGTCGTACTTCCACCTGCTGCGTCGCCAGGCCTACGCTCGTCCGCGTCGCCCGCTCGTCGTCTTCACGCCGAAGGCGATGCTTCGCCTTCGCGGCGCGACGAGCGAGGTCGCCGACTTCACCTCTGGCAAGTTTGAACCGGTATTGGATGACGCTCGCGTGGCGGACAAGTCGGCGATCAAGCGCGTAGTTCTGCTCTCCGGAAAGCTGTACTACGACGTGATCGCCGAGCTCGACAAGCGCGAGCAGAAGGATGTCGCGGTCGTGCGCCTCGAACAGTTCTACCCGCTCCCGGCCGAAGAACTCGCGACGGTGCTCGACAGCTACCCGAACGCGGACCTCGTCTGGACTCAGGACGAGCCGGAGAACCAGGGCGCCTGGCCGTTCGTGCAGCTGCAGCTCAGCCGCAACGGCGGCCGCGCGATCTCGGTGGCTTCGCGCCCGGCATCCGCGTCTCCTGCAACGGGTTCGTCGAAGCGCAGCGCGCTGGAGCAGGCCGAACTGATCGCGAAGGCGCTCGACCTGTAGGTCACTGTTCTTGGCCCAAACCGCCACGCCGCCGGTAAATGTGGTCGATTGAGACAAAGGTGTTCGGGCGCCCGAACACACTCGTGCCTACCGACCACATTTGCACCAGATACACCTCGAAATATGGGCGATTCCACCACAAAACGGCCAAATGTGCGCAGAACCGAGCCAAAGCGGATCAGTCCATGCTGCTTTTGTCTTTCGGAACGCTAAACCTCAGGTTTCGCGGCGCTGCGCTACTCAACCAACTACTCGCCACCCCCTGAGTTGGGGACTGCCCAACTCCCCCACGTGATGCCACAGTTCTACCGTTCGCACAGTGCATGGGGAAGCAGTTGTGAGATTAGTAGTTCGGGGGATTCTGCTCGCCGCGGTCGTTTTGGCCGGGGCGTCTTTTGCCGCGCCCGCGCTCGCATCCACCACTCCCCCGAAACCGCCCGTCCACCTGGTGAGCCCGGGCACGGACGAGGTTCACATCCCGGGTGTCGCGCCCGATGTTCCACAGCGGACGAACTCGAACTTGATGCACACCGATGATCTCGGCGGCGGCGCGAGCGGCGTCCAGCAGGTGTACGTCAGCGTCGTTTCCGCGACCGCGAGCGGCTCCGACAATGTGAACACCGGGATGACGAAGTCGGCGGTGAGTTCCGCGGTCTCACAATTGAGCAACTTCTGGAGCGCCCAATCGGGCGGCGTCGTCACCATTCAGCTCGCGGGCTACGAGTCCCGATCCCTGGGCTTCTCGAGCTGCACGAGCCAGACGGCAATAGGCAACGTCTTCAACAAGGAGAGTTCGGTCGCCTTTGGCGGCAAGTTCGCCGGCAACGCGTGGCTTGGCACCAACACCCATCTCATCATCCTGACCACTGAATCCTGTGGCGCACAGGCCTTCGCCACGGTGGGCGGAAGCGGCGGCGAGGTGATCTCCGGAAACGGGTTGTCCAGTGCTGTCGGTATCCCGACCCTCATGCACGAGTTCGGCCACAACCTCGGATTCGATCACGCGGATGCCTCGATCTGCACCAACACGTCCAGCTACGACGCGGCGCTGAGCTCATTCGGTTTCACGAGCTCGACGTGCCCGACCACGGAATACGACGACTTCTTCGACATCATGGGGTACACCGTGAGCGGCGCCACTCCCGCGCTCTCGAGCCCACAGCGCATCATGGCGGGCTGGCTCACCAACTACTACACCGCGACCGATGCGACCACGATCAACACGGTGACCCTCAGCCCATTGACCGGCAGCACAGGAACCCGCGCGATCGAAATCACCGATCCCATCGGGGGCGGCACGTACTACGTCGAATACCGCGCGCCCGTCGGTTCGGATGCCTCGAGCGCCGAGTTCCGCTACCCGGACCAGTGTGACGCAGCGCGAAACACCTACCAGATCTGTCATCTTGGCAGCCCGTCGACGGGCGTCGTGCGCATTCTGAAGGCACTGCCGTTCTCCGACGGGAACGGCGGGACGAGCTATGGCACGACGGTGCTCGCAACCAGCCTCATGCCCGGTTCGAGTAATCAGAAGCTGCGCAACACCCGGCTCGCGATCGGTAAGGCCTTCACCAACTACGACGCCGGGTTCTCCGTGACGGTGAACAGCGTCAGTTTGTCATCCGGAGCATCGATCACCGTGGTCTTCCCGATTGCCACGTCGACGGATGTCTCGATAGCGCCACCGACACAGACCTACGGCACCGCGGAACCCGCGTCCGTCGCCGTCCATGTCGCATCCGGCGCCGACGAGGCGCCGACCGGCACCGTCACCTTCTACGATGGTGCCGTTGCCTTGGGCTCCGCGGTTGTGAGCTCGACCGGCGATGCGAACTACGTGCTCCCCGCGACCCTGGTGACTGGCGCGCACACGATCACAGCGCGATTCACGTCATCGACTGCGGCGTTCAAGGGCTCGACCTCGACCGTGTCGAAGGTGATCGTTGCGCGTGCGACATCCACAGTGGCGGTGAAACTTTCGTCCCTTCTCGCGACGCGCGCCACCCGAATTCGGGCGGTCGTCACGCTGCGAGCGGGTGGGCTGGTGAGCCCGACGGGTCCCGTCGCGGTGCTCGCGGACGGGAAAGTGATCGAAACAGTCCTGTTTACGTCTGCGGACCGCGGCAGGCGGATGCTTCTGCTCCCCGCGTTTGTGACAAAGGGCATGCGCACGATTACGGTGCGCTACCTTGGCAGCTCAAACGTCCACGGCGTTACCTCGAGGGCCACGCGCGTCAGCATCAGCTAATGGCCGCCACCGGCGTCTAGTGCTGCAGTTCCTCGAGTCGCCCGAGTACGGCCTCGCGCAGTTCCTGCGGTGCCTTCTCCTGGCAGGCAGCGCGCACCTTCTCAGTGAGAGTCAGACCGATCAGGTGCTCCTGTGAGCAGTCGACACAGTTGTCGAGGTGCTCGGTGATATCGATGAAGTCGGCGTCGCTCACCTCGCGGTGCAGATACTCTTCGAGCTCGGCCTTGGCCTTGCCGCATCCACAATCGGTCATTTTGTGCTCCTAGAGGCGATTCCGCGCTCGCGCGCGTAGTCAGCCAGCAGATCTCGCAGCATCCGCCGACCGCGGTGAAGGCGGCTCATGACGGTTCCTACGGGTGTTTTCATGATGTCGGCTATCTCCTGATAGGAGAAGCCTTCGACGTCGGCAAAGTAGACGGCCATCCGGAAGTCTTCCGGGATCGCCTGGAGGGCGTCCTTGACAGCACTGTCAGGGAGATGGTCGATCGCTTCTGCCTCAGCCGAGCGAGTCGAGGTCGACTGTGTGACGGATTCTGCTCCGCCCAACTGCCAGTCCTCGAGGTCGTCGATGGTGCCCTGGTATGGGTTCCGCTGGTTCTTGCGGTAGTTGTTGATGAAGGTGTTGGTCTGGATGCGGTACAGCCAGGCCTTCAGGTTGGTGCCCTGCTGGAACTGCGAGAAGGCCTGATAGGCCTTGACGTAGGTTTCCTGCACCAAATCGGCCGCGTCCGCTGGGTTGCGGGTCAGCCGCATGGCCGCAGCGTAAAGCTGGTCCATGTATTGCAGCGCCTGCTCTTCGAACAGCGCCTTGGAATCGACCGGCGACTTCTCGTCGGAAACGTGCTCGATGGGCTCGCTGGTGTCACTCATTAGCGCCAATTCTAGGCCGCGCAGAATGGCGCTCTCAGACTCGACTGTCAGCAATGTCATCCCTCGCACCCTTTCTCCGTGTTGTCGCCTATCACTACTTGGACAACCCCGCTGGACCTTTCGCTATTCCGCGAGCGTTTCCGGCGACCCGTCACGCCCTGCCGTTACGCTGGTCTGCGATGGCCATTTCGAAGATCGCCCAGCCGCAATTCAACCCGTACGGGGATGACGCGCCGGTGCCCGCCCAGACGTCGGGACCGTGGATCGCGCCACAGGCAACGGGGCCGTTTAACGCGACCATCCAACTGCCGGGTTCGAAGAGCCTCACCAACCGCGAACTTGTTCTCGCCGCCCTCGCCGACGGCCCATCGCTCTTGCGCGCGCCGCTTCACTCGCGCGACACCGCCCTGATGATCCAGGCACTGAGGTCTCTCGGAGTTTCGATCGAGGAAATGCAGGGCACCGGCGCCTACGGGCCCGACCTGCTCGTCACTCCCGCAGAGCTCGGGGGCGGGATCTCCATCGACTGCGGGCTCGCCGGGACCGTGATGCGCTTTCTTCCACCTCTCGCGGCGCTCGCCCTGGGACCTGTCGCCTTCGATGGAGATCCGCAGGCACGCAAGCGTCCGATGAAGACGACGATCGCTGCGCTGCGGTCGCTCGGCGTCGACGTGAACGACGATGGCAGGGGCACGCTCCCATTCAGTCTCTACGGCACCGGTGCTGTAGAGGGCGGCGAACTGTCGATCGACGCTTCCGCCTCCAGCCAGTTCGTGTCCGGGCTGCTGCTTGTCGCGCCGCGCTTCACGCGAGGCCTGACTCTGCACCACACGGGAGCCCAGCTGCCGAGCCTGCCGCACATCGAGATGACCATCGAGACACTTGCGCAGCGTGGCGTCGTCGTCGAAAGTCCAGAACCCGGAACGTGGGTGGTCCCGCCATCCGCGATCCGAGCCCGCAACGTCGATATCGAGCCCGACCTGTCGAATGCCGGGCCGTTCCTCGCCGCCGCGCTCGTCGCCGGAGGCTCGGTCACCGTGACGGGCTGGCCGCGCGAGACCACGCAGGTCGGCGCACGCATGAGCGACATCCTCGCGGACATGGGCGCGGAGGTCACATTCAACTCGACTGGTACCGAGACGGGCGACCTTACGGTCACGGGCACGGGAAAGGTCGAGGGAATCTTCCTCGATGAGGCGAGCGAGCTCGCGCCGACGGTCGCTGCGATCGCGGCGTTGGCAAGCACGGAAACCGTTCTCACCGGGATCGCACACCTGCGCGGACACGAGACCGATCGACTCGCGGCCCTCGTCACCGAGATCAATGCGCTTGGTGGCGATGCCATGGAGACCGACGATGGCCTCATCATCCAACCGGCACGATTGCACGGCGGTCTGTGGCACAGCTACGAAGATCACCGGATGGCGACTGCCGGAGCCATCATCGGCCTCGTCGTTCCTGGCATCGAGATTGACGACATCCAGACGACCGCCAAGACGCTCCCCCAGTTCGCAGAGCTGTGGACCGGCGAGGGCATGCGCGGCATCGCAGGCACAACGACTGTGGAGCTGCCCGCCACATGAGCTGGCTTCCCGAAGATGAGCCGGAGGAGTACGACGACTACGACGAGTCGTCTGCGAAGGTCCGACCCAATCCGAAGGGCAACAAGCCGCGCACCAAGACGCGTCCCGAGCACAAGAACTCTGTCACGGGTCGTGTGTACGCCGTAGACCGTGGTCGCTTCAGCGTCCTCGTCGGCGAGGGCACAGCCGAAGAGCGAACCATCATCGCGACCAAGGCTCGGGAGCTCGGTCGCAATTCGATCGTCACCAACGATTTCGTGGATGTCGTCGGCGACACGACCGGTGTTGATGGGAGTCTCGCCCGGATCGTCAGTGTCCAGGAGAGAACGACACTGCTGCGACGGAGCGCGGATGACACGGACGCGGTCGAGCGCATCATCGTAGCCAACGCGGACCAGATGCTCATCGTCGTCTCCGCAGCCAACCCTGAGCCCCGCCCACGGCTGGTCGACCGTTACCTCGTCGCGGCGTTCGACGCGGGCATCGTGCCAATTTTGGTGATCACCAAGACCGACCTCCAGGACCCGACCGAGTTTCTCGCCAACTTCGCTGGGCTCGAGTTGCGCGTCGTGCGAAGCAGGTCCGACAGCTTTCCGCTGGAGGAGCTCACTGCGCTGCTGCAGGACCACACGACCGTCGCCGTCGGGCACTCCGGCGTCGGCAAATCGACCCTCGTGAACGCACTCGTTCCGGAGGCAAACCGAGCGGTGGGCGTCGTCAACACTGTGACCGGGCGCGGGCGCCACACCTCGTCATCGACGATTTCGTATCGAATCGGATCCGGCTGGATTGTGGATACGCCGGGCGTCAGGTCATTCGGACTCGGACACATCAACCCGGACAACATCCTGAAGGCCTTTGGGGATCTCGCGGCTATTGCGGAGAATTGCCCACGTGGCTGCACTCATCTGCCCGACGCTCCAGACTGCGCGATTGTCGAAGCGGTCGAGCGCGGCGACCTCGGCGAGATCGGACGCCTCCGTCTCGACTCGCTGCAGCGCTTGCTGACCACGCTGGCCAACTAGCGCTGGTCCCTGAGGTTCTCGAGGGCTGGGGTTCGAGCAGCCGCACTACCGGGGGTCGAGCAGCCGCGTCCCGTAGGCACCGGCGTCTGGCCCTGTTTCGCAGAAATCTGTCGGTTTTCGAGGCGGACGCCCGCACGAAAACAGGATGATTTGGGTGTTTCGCACCGTGCGCAGGAGAATTTCGGCCTTTTCCGAGCCTCGATCCTGCGTTCGCGTTGTCCGGGAGGAAACACTTTCGCACCCAAAACTGGGGATCGAGCAGGCGCCGCGCAGCGCGTCGTCGTCGTCGTCGAGGTCCTTGCACTGAGCTTGTCGAAGTGTACGAAGTACTTGGCGCCGAGGTACTCCGTCCGTGAGGTCTCGACGACGCCGGTGCCTGCGGCACACGGCTGCTCGACCCCCAGCTGCTCGTCCCGCTACCCTAAACACGTGCCCGAATACTCCTACGCGGATGACCTCAGCCTCGCACTAGCGCTCGCAGCAGAAGCCGACCTCGTGTCGCTCGATCGGTACGAGTCGCTAGACCTCGTCGTGACCACGAAGCCCGATCGCACGCCCGTCACCGACGCCGACCAGGCCGTTGAGCGGCTCATTCGCGAACGCATCGAGGCCGCAAGACCCCTCGATTCGATCCTGGGCGAAGAATATGGCGGCGATAGGTCCGAGGGCCGTCAGTGGATCATCGACCCGATCGACGGCACGGCCAACTTCATGCGAGGCGTTCCGATTTGGGGCACCCTCATCGCGCTTGCTGTCGACGGCGTGCCCGTGGTGGGAGTGGTCAGCTCCCCGGCGCTCGGCAAACGCTGGTGGGCAGCGAAGGGCCATGGCGCCTGGGGAGCCGCTACAGCCGCGACACCGCGACGTCTCGCTGTCAGCGGCCTGACCGAGCTGGCGGACGCCTCGCTCAGCTACAACAGCCTGCAGGGCTGGGATGGTGAGGGCGAGCTCGACGCGGTCGTTGCACTCAGCAGAAGCGTCTGGCGTTCTCGAGCCATCGGGGACATGTGGTCGTACATGTTGCTCGCGGAGGGTGCCATCGACATCGTCGGCGAGTTCGACCTGAAACCCTATGACATGGCCGCGCTGATCCCGATCATCGAGGAGGCAGGCGGACGGTTCACTTCCGTCGCGGGCGAAGACGGCCCGTGGCACGGCAGTGCGCTCGCAACCAACGGGGCTCTTCACGAGGCTGTGCTGCAAGTGCTCTCCGGAGCCGAGCGCGCATGAAACCCTTCAAGGCGATCGGCGCAGTCGCCTTGCTCTGTGTCGCCTGCGCGAGCGCGAGCGGATGCGCGCAGCAGGCTAGCGCCGAAACTGCGAGCGCCTACTCCGTGAAGGTCGGCGACTGTGTGAATGATGGCGACAAGGCCGGCACAGTCACGACGGTCACCATCGTGCCGTGTTCGACCTCGCACGACAGCGAAGCATTCTCGAGCGTCGAACTCCCCAGAGGAAGTTACCCGGGTGCCACGAACATCCAGACGACCGCGACCAAGACCTGCGAAGCCGACTTCGAGACTTTCGCGGGCATTGCGTACACCGAGACCAAACTGCTCGACTTCTCTTGGTACCACCCAACGGCCGCGAGCTGGAAACAGGGTGATCGCACCATCCTCTGCTTCATCGAATCGACGAACTCTCGCCGCGAGCCCATTCCCACGGTCGGCACGCTGCGCAACGCGCAACGGTAGTTGTGCGAGAGGGCGGTCGAGTGGCTAAAGTTGGCGCGTGACTTCCACTGCAGCAAGTACCACAGACCAGGCCGCCGCCGCTTCGACGCCCACATCGAAGCAGGCCGCGTCTGCGAATCTGCCGCTCACCAAGCGGCCGGTCGACATTTTCTTCATCTGCGTGTTCTCGATTTTCATCATCACCTGCATCATCAGCGACTCCGTCGAGGGCCTCGGAATTCCGCAGGTGGCGCACAGTTCCAACCTTCTGGCGCAGTGGAACTACACGTACGCCTCGCAGTATGACCCGCTGTACCAGAGGGAAGAGGTCTGGCTGCGATTCATCTCGGGCACCTCGGCATTCCTGTACATGCCCTTCTACGTCATCCTGGTCATTTCGCTCGTGAGGGGCTGGAATCGCATCCAGATCTTCGCGGTCATCTACGCAACGATGATCATCAGCCTCACCGCCATCCCGATCTTCGGCGCGGAGTTCTTCGGTCCCATCCCGACGCCGAACCCGGTGATGTTCCTGCTCTACAACGCGCCGTACGTCGTCTTCCCGTTCGTGCTCCTCTTGAGGATGCGCAAGCCGCTGCCGTTCCAGCGCGCGTTCTAGGGTCACGGTCGGCCGTGCGCACGGCTCCGCTCGTTCTCGTGGTCATGGGTGTGTCCGGGTCGGGCAAATCCACGGTCGGCACAGCGCTCGCGGACCGGCTCGGGTGGGCCTTCCAGGAGGGTGATGCGCTACACCCTGTCGCCAATGTCATGAAGATGTCGGCCGGTCAACCATTGACGGATGACGATCGGCTGCCATGGCTGGCCAGGATCACCGAATGGGTGGATGGCAGGCTGGACTCACACGAGAACGGCGTGATCACGTGTTCTGCGCTGAAACGCAGCTACCGCGACCTGATCAATCGGCGCGGTGCCGGAGTCGAGTTCGTCTATGTGCGAGTTTCTCGCGCCGACCTCGAACAGCGGGTCACCGATCGCGCCGGCCACTTCATGCCGCCGTCCCTGTTGGACAGCCAACTGGCGACGCTCGAGGAGCCCGCGCCTGACGAGCCAGCGATCACCGTGGATGGCGGTGCGGATGTCGACACCGTGGTTGACCGCATTCTGGTCGACCTCGATCTCGCCTAACTGCGCCCGATCCGCGCCAACCGAAGTTGGCCCGCGATGCCGACCGCCGCGGCGACCAGGGTGACGACTCCGAATCCGATCACGGTCGTCAGCAGGCCGAGAGGAGCAACGAGTTGGCCAAGAACGATCGCGGGTAACCCGAACGAAAGGTAGGCGACCAGGAACACCGCGGCAAAGAGCTCAGCGCGCTGATGAGCCTCCGCAAATGGCCCAAGGATGCGTAGTGCGCCGGAGAAGGATGCTCCGAACCCAACGCCTCCGATCAGCCCACCGATCCACAGCAACGGCAGAATCTCGAAGCCAATCGCTGCGACGATGATTGCGGTGCCGACGAGCACGCCAACGCCGCCGATCAGCGTCACGCGACGCGGCGAAAACACGCCGAGCACAAAACCCGTGACTGCCGCGATGCCCGGCTCGATGAACACCGTGATTCCCTCGACGAGTCCGCTGTCGATGTGGAAGATGCTGCGGATGATGGTGGGCGCGAGTCCGATGAAGAGGGCCGCGAGCATCCATGATCCGAGAAGTACCGGGATGGTGCCGGCGAACTCGCGTCGCGCGCTCGAAGGAATCACGACTCGTGGCGTAAGCGACCGAAGTGCCCCCGCTTGTCGTGTGACCGTTTCCCTGGCGAACGTCGCGACGAGAGCGCCGAGCACCATGATGATGGCGAGTGACGTGAACACGATGACGCTGGCCGAATCGCTGAACTGGACGGCAGCTCCGGCAAGGAGCGCGCCGAGCCCGAGACCTCCGGCAGGTGCCGCGCCACCGATGATGGCACCAAGCCTCTTGCTGCGCTCGGGTGCAAGCTCAAGAAGTGACGCCGAGAACGCGCTCGTGGCTGCCCCCGTCGCGATGCCCTGGACCACTCTCGCGACGATCACCCAGCCGATGTTCGGCGCAAAGATGAACATCACCATTGCCGCAAACTCAACCGCGAGCGCCCCGATGAGCACGGGACGACGCCCGATGAAGTCAGACAGCGATCCGAAGACGAGGATGGCCGCAACCAGGCCAAGGGCGTACGCGGCAAACGCGATGGTGAGGAGTCCGGCCGGGAAGCCCCAGAGCTGCTGGTACTGCACGAAGAGCGGGCTCGGTGCCCCCGCCGCGAGGTAGAGACCCGCGTACGCCACTGCCGTGCCCGCGAATGCTGCCGCGGGGGCGAGCGTCCACCGACGACGCGGCAGCGGGTGAATGGCTGGGGCCGCCTCGGTGACGGGAATGCTGCAGGTCGTGGCTGACGACATCTCTCTCTCCTAAAAGCAAATCCTTTTGCGTTACTGAGAAGTTATACCCATCGAGCTACAAATGCAACAATCTTTGCTTTAGACTGTTGACGTGAGCACAAACACCGTTCAAAAGCGCCCGGGCGGCCGCAGCGCAGCGGTTCTGAACTCGGTGAAGGTCGCCGTCGAAGAGCTTGTCCAGGAGAAGGGCCGCGAGCGCGTTACGATCCCGATGGTCGCCGAGCGCGCCGGGGTGAATCCGACGAGCGTCTATCGCCGTTGGGGCGATCTTCAGACCATGATCAACGACATCGCGACCTATCGCCTCGACCCGGCGCGTCCGATTCCGCAGCTCGGATCGCTGAAGTCCGACCTCACACAGTGGGCCCGGGAGATCGTCGAGCACTACCGCAACCCCACAAATGCAGCGCTGCTTCGTGGCGGGGCGGCGTCTGCCGGTGAAACGGAATCCGACTGCACCCGCAACCGCCGCGCAGAGGCCGGGATGATGGTCGAGCGCTACGGCGACGAAAGCCCCGTCACTCCCGACGAGGTACTCGACCAGCTGGTCGCGCCGATCATCTATCGGGTGATCTTCCTGCCGTGGACCCTTGATGATCACACCGCCGACGAACTCGTCGACCGACTGTTCGCCGGGCGAGGCTGACTCTGCGCGGCATACTTAACGCATGGCGCGTCCTGTTCTGATCCTCCAGCACGTGCCGTGGGAGAAACCCGCGATCCTTGGCGAGGTACTGACGCAGGCTGGCATCGACTGGCGACTGGCGTCGCTCCTCTTCGGGCAGCTCGAGCTGCCCGAACTCTCTGACCTGGGTGGGGTCGTCCTGCTCGGTGGTCCGATGGGTGCTCTTGACTTCGACAGCCAG
>DASXNG010000206.1:0-2870 GCA_036495225.1 Galbitalea sp. | reverse complement strand
TTCGCCTGGCCGGCGTTGTCGGCGTTCTGCTTGACGGTCGTCGTCATCTCTTCCATCGAGGACGCGGTTTCCTCGAGCGACGAAGACTGCTCTTCCGTGCGCTGCGAGAGGTTGGCGTTGCCCGCGGAGATCTCGTCGGCGCCGCGATGAACTTCGGCGGCCACCGTCTTCACCTTAGAGATGACGTCGGCCATGTTGTCGGCGAGCTGGTTGACGCCGCGGCTCATCGCCTCGAAGAAGGCGGTCTTGCCGTTGAGATCGATGCGCTTGCTCAAGTCCCCGCCGACGACAGCGGAGAGCATGTTCTGCATCTCCTTCTCGACAGCGACTTCCTGCGTGCGGTCGGTCCACTCGACGACCGTGCCGATGCGCTCGCCTTTGTCGTTGCGAACCGGGTTCGCGACCGTGCGGAAGGTGCAGGCGCCGAGCATGCGCTCGTGCATGTCGGAGCCCGTGAGGTTGTCGAGCGCGCGACGCATGTTGCTCGGGTCGATCGACAACACATCCATGCACACTCCGCGCAGCCGGGCCGGGTCAAAGTTCGGCAGCGTCTTGCGGATCTCATGCTGGGTGCGGGCGAACATCGCCTGGGCGGTGTCGTTGATATAGATGATCTCGTACTGGGCGTCCGCGAGCACGACGCTCGTGGAGACTTTGTCGAGCGCCTGGCGGATGCGTGAGTTCTCGGCCGCGAAACTACGCTCGGTCTCGATCTGCGTGCGCAACTTGCCCTGCATGTCATCGAGTGCCTGCAGCACCTGCCCGGCCTCGTCGGTGCCGCCACGCTCGATCTGGTTGTCGTACTTGCCGGCGGAGATGTTGCCGAACACCGCTACCGCGCGGGCCAGCGGGGCAGACAGCGAGCGCGTGATCAACCACGACAGCGCCAACGCGAAGGCGAGAGCGATCGCTGTGATGCCGGCCGTCAGGTTCCGCCACGTCGTCGCTTCGGACAAACGCTGCTGAACGGCGGCGTTCATAGCGTTGTAGCTGACGTCAGAGAGCTGTTGCAGTGAGGAGGTGATCTCGCGAGTCGCGGTGTAGACTTCGGCGGTCGTGATCTCCATCTTCTGGGAGTCGAGGATTTTTTCCTTCACGGTGCCGTACGCCGTGTTGAAGGCGTTGCGGGCCGATTCCACCGCCGGGCGCACCTTCGCTTTCGCGTCGTCCGAGGCGCGATCGAGGTCGCGCGCCACGGAGTCGAAGTGCTCGATGAATTCGTCGTGGTAGAGGCCCAGGGCCATGCGGTCATCACCGCCGAGGTAACCCTTGATGCTGGCGCGGGTCGCGTACCAGCGGATGTTGCCCGAGGCGATCAACGCGCTCGGCACGTTGCGGGTGGCGATCTGGATGAGAACCGACGTCTCCGGGGACGGATCGACATTCAGTCCGGAGCGCGCCACGATCGTCTCGCTCAACTTGAAAATGCGATCGATGAGCGCGTTGTGACGGGTGACGGCTTCATCGGGGGAGAGCTTCGGGCCTTCCGCCTTGAGTCGTTCCCACTCGGACTTGATGGTCTGCCAGGCTTCGGACACCTTGAATTTGGCGCCGACCTTGGCGTCGCTCGCATCCACGTCGGAGACGACCTTGTCCATTGCGCTCTCGGAGGCGCTCACCTCGTCGCGGCGGGCCGCGTCACCCGTCAACAGCGCGAACAGGCGGCTCCGGTGATTGGAAGCTTCCGCGAGCACGGCGCCTACGGACTGCACGTAGCGCGCGCCCCCGATCTCATCCGATGCCAGCGCCACCTGTGTGTTCGCACCACTCAGGTAGAAAAACCCCAGCAGGGCCGTTGGCACTGCCATCGCCACGACGAGCAGTGCCAGCTTCTGCCATAGCTTCAAGCGATTCAGAAACTGCATGACCTTCGATCCTTGTTGTACCGACCTGATCAAAATTCCTGCCACTCGCTGTTGTCCTTGCCGGACTCGGCACGGACGGTCGCGCGGGTGGCGGGAGCAACGGCCGCTTCAGGTCGGGGGGCGGCTGAGGGTTGACTGCGTGTGGGCTGGCCCGCCCAGGGACGGTTCGCCTTACGACGTTCAGCCGGTGCGGGTGTGCTTGTCGTCGCCGGCTTTTTGTCAGTCGCGGCGTCCGTGCCCTTGGTGTCGCTGGTAAGAGAGGCGTGCAACGTCGCGTAATGCGTCCCGTTGCTGCCGTTCGTGACACCTGTGAAGTCGTAACGGGCCATCATCTCGTTCAGGCCGCCGGCTTCGGTGGTCATGCCCTGCGAAGCAGCGGTCGCCTGCTCGACGAGCGCGGCGTTCTGCTGTGTCAGCTCGTCCATCTGCATGACGGCGCGGCCTACCTGCTCGATGCCGAGAGACTGCTCGCGCGAGGCAGCGGCGATCTCGGCGACGATGTCCGACACCTTCTTCACGGAGGTAACGATCTGCTCGAGCGTCTGTCCGGACTGGGTCACGAGCAGTGAGCCATCGGACACTTTCTTGACGCTGTCCTGGATGAGGTCCTTGATCTCTTTCGCGGCGGTCGCCGAGCGGCCGGCCAGATTCCGGACTTCCGACGCCACCACCGCGAAGCCGCGGCCTTGTTCCCCGGCGCGCGCGGCTTCCACCGCGGCGTTCAGGGCTAAGAGGTTCGTCTGGAAGGCGATCTCGTCGATCACGCCGATGATGTCGGCGATCTTGCGGGCGGAGTCATTGATGCCCGACATCGCCTGTACGGCTTTGCCGACGACCATACCGCCTTGCTCCGCCTGGTCGCGCGCGGCGAGGGCGAGTTGATTCGCCTGGCCGGCGTTGTCGGCGTTCTGCTTGACGGTGGTGGTCATCTCCTCCATCGAAGAGGCGGTCTCTTCGAGGGATGCAGCCTGCTCGTCCGTACGCAGCGACAGGTTGGAGTTGCCA
>DASXNG010000205.1:0-2080 GCA_036495225.1 Galbitalea sp. | reverse complement strand
CGGGGGCGGTGGTGCGCGCTTCTCGAGGTCGATTGAGCGCCGCCGACCCGACAGTCACGGTCGGATCCGCGCAGAACGCCCAGCCTGTTGCATCGACGTTCCTGGGGTTCTCGTTTGAGTATTGGGCGCTACCGGACTATGCCGGGACCAACTCCGGGGCGATCGACCCCGTGTTTGAGCGGCTGCTCGGCAATCTTACGGATGGCCGGCCGACCGTAATCCGGATTGGCGGCATCGCGACCGATCACACGTGGTGGCCGGTCCAGGGTCTTCGACCGTCGCCAGCTGTTTATTACACGGTCACCCGGAGGCGCCTGGAGGTGGTCGCCGCACTTGCCAGGGCTGCCAATGCCCACTTGATCATGGGAGTCAACTTCGAGGCGGATAGCTCGGTCGAAGCAGCGGCGGAGTCGCGGGCAACGATGACGGTGATCGGACGCCGCTTGGTCGAGGGTATCGAGCTCGGAAACGAGCCTGAGGACTATAACAACCCGTTCTTTCCCTTTTACAAGCTAGATGGTAACGAGGTCCTGGGGCGTCCAGCCAGTTGGGACTTTCAGTTGTACCTGTCCGATTACCAGCACATCGCGGCTGGGCTTGGGAACGTCCCGCTCGCGGGCCCAGCGATCGGTGCGTACTCGTGGCTGGCATATCTCGGTCAGTATCTGAACGCCGAGCATGTCAGCGTGGTCACGCTGCACACCTACCCCTTGCAGGCGTGTGGATTTCGTCCGGGCGAGCCCGGTTATCCCTCGATCCCCCACCTCCTGTCATCGGCCTCATCGATTGGTCTCGCGGATGCGCTCCAGCCTTACGTGGCGCTGGCTCACGCACATGGCGAGTTGGTGCGAAGCGCCGAGATGAACAGCGTCTCGTGTGGTCGTGTGCCTCGCACCGCGAACACGTTTGCGAGCGCCCTGTGGGTACTGGACGCGTGGTTTGCGATGGCCAGCGTCGGCCTCGACGGGGTGAACATACACATCTACCCGGGTGTTGCCGACCAGTTGTTCTCCATCAACCACGCCCATGGGCGATGGACGGCAGACGTCGCGCCCGAGTACTACGGGGTGTTGATGTTCAGTCAGGCGGCTCCACCGGGATCTCATCTGTTGCAGGTCTCTGGCATCAGCGGGCGTGGCACACTGCGGGCATGGGCCACCCGTACACCGAGCGGCGGAACCCGTGTCGTGTTAATCAATGACGCGGTTGATCATCCACAGTACGTGACCTTGCGTCTGCCGCAGAGTATGGGTGCTTTGACGGTCGAGCGGCTCGAGGCGCCGAGCGTTACCTCTACGAGTGGCGTGACGATCGGTGGACAGACGTTTGGCTCTCAGACAACCACCGGTCGGCTGTCCCAAAGGTTCGTTGCGGGGACGTCCCCCGGCGACAAGCTCTCAGCCGCCGCTCGCACATACCGCATCCGCCTGCCAGCTGCTAGCGCAGCGATGCTCACGTTCAGTTAGCGCTTCGGGACTGATCAGATCGCAGCGCATTCCGCAGAGTTCTGTTCAACCGTCTGAGACGCCAGCTTGCACGAAACCTGAGCAGTCTAACGCGATGCGGCCGGTGTGTTCACGGCTCCCGCGTTCGTCGACCAAGTTTCAAAGCCTCGAGGTTCTCCGAGTCGGTAATCCGTCGGGTCGGAATTAATCGTGATGTCGGTTTTCTGGGCGCCCGTTCGTGGTCTATACGACCGGGCTTCCGGGCAATCCCAAGAAAGGACCATAGAGATGGGAAACATCATCGTTCACGAGTACATGACCCTCGACGCGATCGTCGAGACGCCGACCTGGTCGTTCGATTACGGATTCGACCCCCGGATGGGGGAGGCGCTGGGAGCCATGATGGACTCCTGCGAGGCGATCCTCTTGGGCCGCGAGACGTTCGAGATGTTCGCCGCGACGTGGCCGAATCGCAACTCCGAGGACGATCCGGGGGCGCCGTTCTTCAACGAATCGCCGAAATACGTCGTCTCGGGTAGCGCCGAGAGCTTCGAGTGGACCAACGCTCACGTGCTCGGACCCTACGACGCGGAGAAGATCCGGTCCCTGAAGGCGGAGATCGACGGCAACCTCTA
>DASXNG010000204.1:0-2111 GCA_036495225.1 Galbitalea sp. | reverse complement strand
CTGACCCCAGCAACGAAATTGACCGCACTCTGTCCGTCGCTCAGTTCTGCGCATGCATCCCGTAGCGACTCACATATTGGCGGCGTGGTGTCATTGCCCTCGGCTTGGCCTTGGCGAGCCTTTATCCAATCGAGGTCGGTTCTTGCTCGCGTCGGTCCGCGATGCCGGAGCAACTTCGGGCGACCACACCGAAGCAGGTTGGCGGATAAATTGGTTCTCCGCTGCACTCACGGGTGGGCCGCTGCCGCTCGTATGGCCTTGCGGTTCGCTTCCGTCATCGCGACGTCTTCGAGGGTCCGTGTTTCTGACGACCCGAGGGGGCGCACGACCAACCGGGCGGTGTCCTTCGGCTCGTGCCCCATCCGGGTCAGGACCTCGACCAGATCCTCCTCGAATCGCTTCTTCCATCGGAGCAAATATCTTCGCTGACTGAAGGCCACAATGTCCCGAGCGGCGATCCCGTCGAGAGAGACGAGCGTCACCCATTCCTCGCCAATCTTGACCACCGGTTCGCCTCCCTCCCAGCGAATGCCGGAGAAGGGAGCGCGCTTGGGATAATCCACCTCCTTGCTGGCGAAATAAGCGCCGACCGACCCCAAAGCAGCGAACACCACAAACCAGACGACGCCCAAGTAGCGGCGCCGGCGCGTCAGCGCGCGCCCTGATGGTTGTCTGGTCGGGGGCAACGTGTCGGACCGAGTGCCTTCTAACCGGCTGAGGACGTCGGCAACCTCGTCGTGAAGAGGCATCAACCCCGTTGCGACGGCCAGCATATTCAACGCATAGATGAACCACGCCAACAGCACCGTAAAGAGGACATAAAACAGTGAGTCAATCCCCAGTCCATTCGTACCGACATATACCATATTGGCGCCAACGATGATCGGAGCGATATACCACCAGAGTACCCCGCGCAGAAGCTGAATCTGCCGGTCCAGCCGGTCCAGTTCGATTCGGCAGAAGTCACGCACAGGCGCATCGATCGGTGCGGGGCATTGAATCGTCCGCGTTCGATGAACTTTCCAGATGATGAGCAGCAAACTGAGCACCAAAGAGCCGGCGCCAATCCTGGAAATGAGATTGTCGAGAGAAATCACCATCCACCCGAAAACGAAGATCAAAACGACGGCGGTGACGGTCTCGATCAGGTCGCGACGGACGATCTGTCCCCAGAACCGTTCGACACGGCGGCAGGTCGCCGCGATCAACCGCTCGCGTTGCTCCTGCGTGGACGCGACCTCGTTCGTCGCTCGCCACTCGCGACCCAGATCGTCCAGATTCATGGTACGGATTCCTCTTGGCAGTGGGTTTCCTCAAAGTGGCGCCGGACCCGGTGCAACCGAGTACGGTACGCCCCTTCGGAGATACCGACGACCTCGGCCGCCTCGGAGTTCGACAGGCCGTCAAGATGCAGAAGCAACACGGCGCGGTCGCCATCGGAAAGCGAAGTGAGAAACCGGTCGAGCACTCGCTTCACGTCCCCCTCGCTTCCCCGGTCACCAGGCAACTCAGCGATGTTGGCCGCGGATTGCGTCAGTCTCTCCGATCGCGTTGCGGCCTTGCGACGCCACGCCAGCGCTGTGTTCAGCGCGACGCGGTAGGCCCACGTGTCGAGGCTCGACCGCCCCGAAAATCGGTCAAGGCTCTGCCACACCTGCAAGGCGATTTCTTGCACCAAGTCGTCTCGTTCGGACGCCGCGGCGTACGCGCGAGCAATCCCCACCCAGCGCGCGTGGCTACGCTCCAGGAGCTCGCGGAATCGTGCCTGTCGTTCGGCAACGGACATACGCCAGCCTCGCAGGGATCGGCCGCTGGCCGTCTCGTTGGCTTCCCACGCGTATTCGTTGCGCGGCCGGGCAAAATGTTACATGAGGGAAATTCTTTCTGGTCAGTATGGGCTGGTTTCCGCCGCGAAGTGCGCCAGAAGGGTGTGTCATCGGTCATCTGGGCGGAGCCGATCGGTGCTCCGGTCCGCGATGCCGAAACAGCTTCGGACACTGCCGACCCGGTTCGTGTATCGTGCCGCAACCGAGGCTTCCGCCCGAAGACGCGATCGGGCCTCGGGCCAAGGTGCGCTCGAACTCCCGCAGCTCGGCCGACCGGCCCGCCGC
>DASXNG010000203.1:0-5215 GCA_036495225.1 Galbitalea sp. | reverse complement strand
CACGCCACCCATCGAGCGCTTTCTCGCTCAGGTTGATTCCGCGCTGGAGGTCGTGCAGACGACACGGCCGCGGCCGATCGACACCGTCGTCACAGAGAGTGCGTCACTGTGAGTTCGAGAGCCGCGAGTTCACCGGCCGTGAAGGCGCTGACGACAGCCGCCGCGGTCGTACGGGAGAAGATGCAGGCGAGGCGCCTCGCCCGGCGACAAGCCATTGTGGCCGTACCTGTGACGCCCATCGCCGTCTATTTCGCCGACGGACCGTCAACGCTCTACCAACTGCGGCGCTGGTTCGCCCCGCTGGAGGCGCTGAACAAGGTGCACCCGACAGTCATCCTGGTCTCGCACCCCGCAACGTATCGGGCGGTCAGTCGCGAGACGACGGTGCCCGTGGCGTTCGCGACCGGTACGCCGCAGCTTTCGCGTGAGCTCGCTCGGCGCAGAATCGAAGTCATCCTCTACCCGAATCACAACGCGTACAATTTCAGGGTGCTCCGTTTTTCGTTGCCGCTGCACGTCTTCATCGGTCACGGTGAAAGCGGCAAGGAGTCGTCGGTCTCCAGGCAGTTGAAGGCCTACGATCGCGCATTCGTTGCCGATGACGATTCGATCGAGTTGCAGAGTCACATCCGTGGATACGATGCACAGAACGCCTCCATCGTCATCGGCTCGCCCTGGCTCCAGTTTTTGCCCGAGCCGCCCGAATCCTGGAAACCCGACGATCGCACCGTCGTGCTGTACGCGCCGACGTGGGAGGGCGATCGGCCGACGATGGCGTACGGCTCACTCGAGTCCCACGGGGAAGCCATCGTGGCCGCCGTCCTGGCCGATCCCAGTCTGAGGCTCATCTATCGACCCCACCCCTGGCTCGGCAGAGTGCGTCCCGCCAGCGCTGCAGCGGATGCGCGCATTCGCAAGGCACTCGCCGATGCGGGGCGTCACGACTTCGTCGACCTCGGCGAGTATGGCTGGTCGCTCGAAGCAGCGGATGTCTGCGTGACCGATGTTTCTTCGGTCGCGTACGACGCTCGCGCGCTCGGCAAGCCGCTCATCGTCACCGTGCCGGCGAGCAACTCCATTCCGCCCGTCCCCGAGAGTGCCTACCGTGATGCGGTGGCACTGCTGGCGGATGACGCGGCACAAGTCGTCGCAGTTGTGGCTGCGGCGCGCAGCCGCGCGGCACGGGCGCCGGCACGCGCGAAGTCCTCGGCGTTCATCGATGCCGTGACCGAAGTTCTCCAAATCTCCCGAACACCCGATTCGTAACGATTTGGTGACCTTGTAGTTCTCTCAGGCGCAAAATGTCCCAATCTCAGAACGAGCGCAGGCCCCCGGGTAAGGCTGGGTAGGTGATCGACCTGACGCCAACAACGCTTGCCGGAGCCCGCAGGGGCGCCCGGTCACGCCGTCGGGGCGTCGACGAGGCTCACGAGATCCGCACCACAGCGGGCGAGCGTCACGTTCGGGCGTGGCTGGACCCGCTGTGGTGCGGCATCGTCGCGATGGTCATCGCGGGGATCGGATCGTGGATCCCCTCGAAGTGGAATGATGAGGCCGCGACGCAGACGGCGGCGAGCAGAAGCATCGGCCAGCTGTGGCAGATGATGCACAACATCGACGCGGTGCATGGCACCTATTACGCATTCATGCACTTCTGGATCATCGCGTTCGGCACCTCCAACTTCGCGTTGAGGGCACCCTCGATGATCGTCGTCGGAGTCGCGGCCGCAGGCGTGGTCGTGCTCGCTCGGCGCTTTGGTGGCAGGCGAATGGCAATCTGCGCGGGCCTCGTGTTCGCGATATTGCCGAGGGTGACCTGGATGGGAATGGAGGCTCGGTCGGCCGCATTCACTGCGGCGGTTGCAGTCTGGCTGACCATCATCCTGCTCCGCGCGGTCGAGCGAGGCGCGTTCGTCAAGGGCAGCAGGCGGTGGTGGATCTTCTACGCGCTGCTCGCCGGGCTGGGTGTGATGATCAACATCTACATCGCACTACTCGTGATTGCCCACGGGGTGACGCTGCTGCTGGCACGGCGCAGGCTGAAGCCGCGAGGTCGAATGCTGGGAACGTGGGTGGTCAGCGCCGCGGCCGCCGGCATCCTGTCACTTCCCGTCTCCGTGCTCACGATGCACCAAAGCGGTCAGTTGCCGTTCGGTCCGCTGACCTTCACTGGCACGGCAAACGCGCTGTTGTTCGAACAGTACTTCACGGGCGCGACGCCAACGGTCGCGCGCGGTGTGCCGTTCCCACCAACGGAGCTCTGGCCCGTCGCGGTCGTCATCGTCGCGCTCATCGGCTGGACGCTGATCGTGTTGCCGTTCGTCACGCGACGGTTCCGGCCGAAGCGAGTCCCCGGGGCGGTGCTGGGATTCCGCGGAGTCGTGTTGCCATGGATCGTCGTGCCCGTCGTCGGTGTGCTCACGATCTCGGTACTCGTGACACCGATGTACACGGCGCGATACTTCGCATTCACAACACCAGCAGTCGCCATCGCGATTGGCGCCAGCATTGCGGCGTTCGCGAAGCAGTGGGTCCGGATTGCCGCAATCGGGTTGCTCGCCGTTCTCATCGCCCCGATCTACCTCTCGCAGCGCGGACCAACCGCCAAGAACGGGACGGACTGGCAGCAGGCCGCCGCGATCATTCAGGCCAACGCAAAACCCGGACAGGACATCTACTACGGCCCGGCGCGACCGGGGTCGACGGTGACGATGCGCAAGATCAGCGCGGCGTACCCCGCGGTGCTCTCCCAGCTGCACGACATCACGCTCGAGAAGACAGGCATTCAGGCCGCAAACCTGTGGGGCGAAAACTACCCCATCGCTCACGCGGCGCCACAACTGGCCACCGCGTCGACACTGTGGGCCGTGCGCGAGCATCCCGGATACCCGTCGCCAAAGACGAACAGCTGGATCACTTACATCGAGTCATTTGGACTGCACCTCAGGCACACCTGGGATGGCCCGGAGACCGACGTGCTCTACTTCACACGATAAAGCGAAGCGCTAAGGCTTCATCTTCTCGTAGACCTCTTTGCACGTTGGGCAGATCGGAAACTTCTCCGGGTCACGACCCGGCGTCCACAACTTGCCGCAGAGGGCACGCACCGGTTTACCGGTGAGCGCCGATTCGAGGATCTTGTCCTTCGGAACGTAGTGCGAAAAACGCTCGTGGTCGCCCTCTTCGAGTTGCTCCTGATTCAGCAACTCCTCGAGTTCGCGATCGAGCGTGTCCGTTCCGCCACCCGTGTGCTCGGTGTCGCTCATCGCACTAGTTTCGCACGCTGGCGCCCAAAATTTCAGGTGCGCGTCGATCGAAGATTGCTCCACCGCCCGCAATGCCTGCCCACAACAACAGTGCGCCGAGGCCCAGGCCGACGATCAGAGCGCCCCAGTTCCACCCGCCCGGCTCGAGCAGTGCGAGCACCGCAAGAATCAGCGTCGGCGAAACCAGGATGAAGGTGACGACAAACGATAGGGACTGGATGAGGGCCGAAGCCGACCCGACCGCCTGAGGCGCCGCAAACGGGCTGTCGCCCGGTCGAACGGCGGGATACGGGAACAGCGCTGAGCCAACGCTCGAGAGCCCGAGGCCGGTGAACAACACCCCAAGGCCGACGCCGAGCAGTGCGGGCAGGATTCGGCCGGAACCGTACAGGGACGCGCAGATAACGCTTGCGACGACGATGACCACGGTCCCGACAAGCAGGGGTGGGATGACGCGGCCGAGCCGATCCGCCCGACCGCGCGTTCCTGAGGCGATGTGCAGCCAGATCGCGGTGTGGTCGTATGCGGTGTCGTTGTGCACAGACCAGCCGAGGAACATCGCCATGACAGGGACGGGGAACAGCGCGAGGAAGTGGGTGGGAATGCCGATGACGAGGAACGGCAGCATGAGCATGAACGGAATCACGGGGATGACGATGAGCGACGCGTGATAGCGAGCGTCACGTACCCAGTAGGTGAACGTCCTGCCGGCGATGACGCCAGTGGGGCTCGACGGCGTGACCCTGAACATGCCGAGTTCCCGGTACTTGCGCGCCTCCGCCATACGCGGCTGGGTCACCAGCATGACCTTGACGAGGTAGCGCCACGCCAGCCAGAGCGCGCCAGCCGTGGCGAGTGCGATGAGCTCCTCGAGTAGTGCCGGACCAAAGTTTCCACCAGCCGCGTCCGCGGGACCAGCCCACGCAGCGCCGAGTGGGGTCCACGACACGAAGCTCGAGATGCCGTCCAACACATTCAGACCGTTCTGCTGCCAGTTCGTCCTGAACAGCGCGACAATCCCGACGGCAACGATCACCAGTACCACCACGCCAAGAATGCCCACGCCATCACGCGATTTGCGAGACGACAGAACGAACGCGGCAGCGGATGTCGACACCCGCGCGCACAGCAGGCAGGTGACAACGATGACGGGAAGGCTGATCACCCCGAGCAGCACTGCGAGCGGGTTACGCGCCCAGGTGACGACCTGGCCAAGGGAGATGAGCGTCATGACAACCGGCGAGATGCCGATCAGGGCAGCGATTGCCAGTCCCTTGGCGAGCTCGTCTGTTGGGATTCCATAGAGCGAAAACTTGCGAGGGTCGAGCACGTCATCCACCCCGAAGACGAGTGGCACGACGAGAAATCCGAGCACGACGAGTGCACCGAACAGTACGACGGGCGGTTCGGCAATCGAAACCGCCACGAGGCGCAGGCCGACCAGGGTCGCGAAGACGAAGAAGGAGATCGCGAGGCCCGACAGCAGACCGAAAGAGATGGCCACGATCTGCCACGGGCTGCGGCGGAACGAGTTGCCGAGCAGTCGAAGCTTCAGTCGGAGAAGCTGTTCAACCACGCCATGCCCTCCACGCTCGAACGCCCACCGGCCAACTCAACGAAACGGTCCTCGAGGGTCTTACCCTTGCGAACCTCGGCCATCGTGCCGGAATCGAGAATCGCGCCGTGAACGACGACCGCGACGTGATCGCAGATCCGCTGGATCAGATCCATGCTGTGGCTCGACACGACGACGGTGCCGCCGGCCTCAACGTAGCTGCGCAGAATCTGGGTGACGTTAGCTGCGGAAACCGGGTCGACCGACTCGAACGGCTCGTCAAGGATCAGGATGCGTGGCGAGTGAATCATGGCTGCCGCGAGCGCGATCTTCTTCGACATGCCCGCCGAATAGTCGGTAACCAGGCGACGGAGAGCGTCTTCGAAGCCGAACG
>DASXNG010000202.1:0-7498 GCA_036495225.1 Galbitalea sp. | reverse complement strand
CCCAGAATGTCCAGCTGCTCGAGAACGGTCTTCAGCGGAAGGCCGGCGTGGTCCATGAGGAACAGCTGGCGCTGGTAATCGCCGAAGAACTCGCGCATTGACGCGTAGCGGTCGATGACCTGCTGCGGGCTGCCGACGGTGAGCGGAGTCTGCTCGGTGAAGTCCTCGAGGGACGGGCCGTGACCGTACACCGGTGCGTTGTCGAAGTACGGACGGAACTCGCTGACCGCATCCTGCGAATTGGCGCGCATGAAGGCCTGGCCGCCGAGTCCGACGATGGCCTGGTCTGCGGTGCCGTGACCGTAGTGCTCGAAGCGCTGGCGGTAGTAGCCAATGAGCTTCATGTAGTGCTCCTTCGGCCAGAAGATGTTGTTCGCGAAGAAGCCGTCACCGTAATACGCGGCCTGCTCGGCGATTTCGGGGCTGCGGATGCTGCCGTGCCAGACGAATGGCGCGACGTCATCGAGCGGTCGCGGAGTCGAGGTGAACCCCTGCAGTGGCGTGCGGTACTTGCCCTGCCAGTCGACGGTGTGCTCGGTCCACAGCTTGTGGAGCAGCGCGTAATTCTCGATCGCGAGCGGGATTCCGTCGCGGATGTCCTTGCCGAACCAGGGGTAAACGGGGCCGGTGTTGCCACGGCCCATCATCACGTCGACGCGGCCGTCTGCGAGGTGCTGCAGCATGGCAAAGTCTTCCGCGATCTTGACCGGGTCATTCGTGGTGATGAGAGTCGTGGATGTCGACAGCAGCAGTTTCTCGGTCTGCCCCGCGATGTACCCGAGTGTCGTGGTCGGGCTGGATGAGACGAAGGGCTCGTTGTGGTGCTCGCCGAGAGCGAAGACGTCGAGTCCAACCTCCTCAGCCTTCTTGGCAATGGTCACGAGTGCCTTGATGCGCTCGTGCTCAGTTGGTGTCGTGTCGTTGGTCGGATCCGTCGTTACGTCGCTGACGGTGAAGATCCCGAACTGCATTGTGTGCCTGCCCTTAGGAGTTCAAGTTTCCATGCGTTTGCATTGATATGACTGTAACGGATGGACCCTGGTAACTATTCCCGCTGTTCCCTGACGCTCTCGAAGGGGTGGGGTTGAGCGACCCCCGTGACCGCCAATCGCGTTCCGAGGACGTCAAGGCGGCATGGACGTGCTCGGGCAGTCCGTTCGGGCGGAAATTTGGTTGTTTTCGACGTGGTTTCTCCTCCTGAACAACCGGTATGCAGGAGATGGCCCTCGAAAAGGCCGAAAATCTCCTGTTGAACGTGCGAGACACCGAAATCATCCTGTTGATTGGCGCACACCACGCGCAAAACGGCCTACTGGGGGTCGAGCAGCCGCGCGGCGCAGCCACCGGCGTCGAGACCTCACGTACGAGGTAATCCGAGCGCCGAGTGATTGGTGCGTGAGATCTCGACAACGGCGCGCTCCGCGGCGCCTGCTCGATCCCCAGTAACTCGCGGCCGCCTACTTCCCCGTCTGCTTCGCCAGCGCGGCCTCGAGCGCAGCAACCTTGTCGAGCAGGACCGTGGTTGCGGCATCCTGTGCCGCAAGGTGCTGTTGAATCTGCTTGGCTTCCTCGAGAATCGCACCGGCGTCCTTGTAGGTGGCGGCCGAGCGCGCATCCGCCGCGGTCGCCTGGATGTTCTGGCCGACGATGATGATCGGCAAAAGCACCAGCTGCAGGAAGGTTTGCGCGATCCACGACACGATGATGATCGGGCTTCCGCTCATGAGTGCCGCCGGAAGGCTCACGAGAGTGAGAAGGAAAAACGCGTACGCCGCCCACATCGTGCCGACTGTCGTCGTGATGCCGAGGCCGAGCTTTCGGTTGAACTTGCGAACACCCGTGACGCTGTTGGCTCGCTTGCGGGCGACCTTGCGGACCATCACTGGTCCCTCTTCTTCGCGCTCCGCGACGCGGGGGTGTTCGACGTACTTGAAGTGGACGGGCTTAGCGGTGTCGGTCATCGGAGGCTCCGAGGGTGTCGTTGGTTGAGTAGCGCCTGCCGCAGGCAGACGCGTATCGAAACCTACTCGCGTCGCGAGACGATTTCGCTACGCGTGCTCCTTCGGAGCGCGCTACTCAATCAACTACCCGAGAGCGCGCTACGACCCCTCGAGCGTCGCCACCGGTTCGTAGCGGAAGACCTCTTCTGCGCCCTCGTCGAGTTCCCAGACGACGTCCTGCGAACGGTCGTCTTCCGCCCCGGGCGTCGCGCGGGTGAAACTCTTGCGCGGCAGTCCGTCGATGAACTCGAGTTCGACCGATTCGGTGCCGTTCGGCCCGACAAGTTCGGCCGTGTATGTCTCGGGGTGGTCGTTCAGGGATTCCGGGTCGCTCTTCTCGGAACTAGTTGAGTCGGTCATGACTTCGACGCTACCGCGTTTGGCCCATCAATAGATCGACTCGGAGCTTGCCGCCCGCCTTCACGATTCGAGCCGGGATGCGCTTCTCATTACGCGTCTCCAAACGCCTGAGCGCTTCCACCACCACGGGCTCGAGACCCCTCGGGACGTACCCGATGACTCCCGTCATCCGTCGCCCTGTGAAAAAACGTACAGGCATGGGCGCGTCGACTCGCTCCTCTTCTATGGTGCGAGGTGCGATGAACGTTTCGAGGGTTTCTTCGATGAGGAGCGACTCCAGTTCGGCCTGGTACGGGTCGCTGTCCGCGAGGCGCATGGTGACTTTCGCCTTCCTCGGCACGAGGTCGTACGCGTACTGGCTGAGCTTGCCGCTGCCAGAGTCAGCTCTCGATGGTGTCATTTCGGCGGGGTCTTTCACTAGGTTTGAGTTACCAACATACCGAGGAGCTTCCCGTGACCACACCACCAGCAGAAACGCCCTCAGTTCCAACGACAATCAGCGTTCTCGCGCTCCGTCGCGGCCAGCTCATCGCGGTCGCCATCATCGGTCTCGTGCTCGGCCTCATCGGACTGATTTTCCCGAACACGGCCCTGTTATTCATTGCGATCGTCTTCGGGATCTACCTGATCGCATCCGGAATCTTTCGCATCAATTCGGCATTTCTCGGCCACGGTCTGAGCACGGGTGTTCGCTGGCTCACGGGGATTCTCGGCCTCTTGATCATCATCGCCGGCGTGCTCTGCCTCGCCGATCCGTTCGGGGCGCTCATCGTTTTGGCGTACCTGATCGGTATCGCCTGGATCGCCCAGGGCATCATCGACATCATGGCCGCGATCCAGGGCAGCATCCAGCCGCGCTGGTTCGGTTGGGTCGCAGGCATCGTCGCGATCCTCGCCGGCATCATCATTTTCGTGCTGCCAGCGGCGGGCACCGTGGCCTTCGTGCTGATCGCGTCGATCATGCTGATCGTGGTCAGCGTCGTGACGCTGTTGACGCTCCCCCGCAAGTCTCCCGTCGCGTGACCCCTCTGTCACAGATAATCTTCAGGATGACTTCGCCACAGTTACCCCTATGCGCTACTCCGTGAACGCTCCCGGCCATGCTCGACGTGTGCTTCCCGGGATGCTCTGGCCTCTCAGGCAACCGGTGGTCGCCATCGTGCTCGGAGTCGTCGCAGTCGCAGTCGTTTCCGCTGCGGGATTCCTTCTCGTCAAGAAGGACGCCGTCACCCAGTGGGACCTCAGCGTCAACCAGTGGCTGAGCGACCACCACGTCTCCTTTCTGACCACGATTGCGCACGGCATCTACACCGCATTCTCGCCGGTCGAGGCGATCGCGATCACGGCTGTGCTGACGGTCATCATCTTCCTGGTGGGCAGAAACTGGCGCGCCGCCGGCACCTTCGCCCTGACGATTGCTATCACCTGGCTGCCCAGCGATGTTCTCAAGATCCTGGTGGACCGTCCGCGCCCGCTGGCCTCAGCGCTCGCCGACCCGTTCCTTCCCACCCCGCCCGACCCCTCGTACCCGAGCGGCCATATGGTGTTCGCCGCGTCGCTCGCGTTCACGTTCATCTTCATGGCCCGCGGTACTCGTGCAATGCCGTGGGCGATCCTCGGTGGAATCGTCGGCATAGTCGTCGTCGCTTTCGCGCTCATGTACCTCGGAGTTCACTACCCGACGGATGTTGCTGCCTCGATCCTCTGGTCGGCAGGTACCGTCCCCGCGTTCCTAGCCATCTGGGACAACTACGTAGTGCCCCGCACCTACCGAAAACAGGACGCCCTGGCGGCGTAGTTGATTGAGTAGCGCCGCGCCCCAGGCGCGACGCGTAGCGAAATCCGACCTCGGCCCCTGAGGCTCACGAAGGGCTTGGGGGGAGCCCCAATACCAAACGAAGGCCGCGATCAACGTCGTCCATGAGCCCGCGCGACACGCTCCCCGCCACTTCTCCCAGCCGTCGCTTGTCGACTTTCATCAGCTGACTGACGTTGACCGTCGAGTCTTTCGGCAGCCCCGACGCCGTCGACGGCACAAACACGTTGCCGGACAACTCGGATACCCGCGCCTTCGCTGACCGGCTCGCGCTGGCCGCACTACTCCGGTGACATCAACTTCAAGGTTGGAAAGTACGTCTTGTACCTCGCCACATCTCGAGTCACCAGCGTCATCCCCTGCACAACAGCGTGCGCACCGATGTAGAAATCCGGAAGCGGCGATCGGCGATCGCCGCCATTGCGTCGATATGCCTCAAACGCCTTCGCCGCAAGAAACGCGGCGCTGTTGGGCAGACTGGCTCTCCGCACGATTCCCGATGTTAGGGTCGCATCCAGGTCTGCAAGATCGTCGAATTGCGTCGAGATCTCGGCGTAGATGAGCGGATTGATGTAGATCGCAGAGCTGCGCGCAGCGGTTCCTAGCGCGAACACCGACCACACGTACCAAATCGGGTCGCGTGTGATGATGTCGATGATCACGTTCGAGTCGATAAGGAACCCGGCGCCGCCAGAAAGCTCAGGCGTCGGCAGAGTAGCCACGCGTGAGTTCCATGATCTCGTCCGTACTCAGAACACCAGTGCCCGAGCCGCTCAGGCGCGAGATGAAGTCATCCACTCGATCTTGGCCGCGAGAGTCCGCGCGCTGGATCCCGATCCACCCGTCGCGCTCGACAAACTCGACCTCGGTGTCAGGCATAAACCCGTACCGCTCGCGGATCGCCTGCGGAATCGTGACTTGGCCCTTTGACGTGATGTGCACATCCATAGCCTATTCTTACCGGTCGCGGTAAGAATAGGCGCGGATTGCTTCAACCTGTGGACAACGTGCGCGATCGGGACCCTCCGCGCCATACGGCGTCAGGCGGGCGGGAAGGATGCCGCGAGCACCCGATGCACCTCCTGCGCGCTCGCCGCGTCAACATCGCCAGCGCGCAGCAGCACGTCGGCAGCCTTGTTGGGCCACAGCACCCGCACTTCGTTGACGACGAAGTCACCGCCGAGTAACGGCCAGTCTGCGTCGACAAAACACAGCATTCCGGAAACAGGCACGTGCGCAAGCCCGGCTGAGTCGAGAACCGAACGCACCAGGCCGACCTGTTTGTGCACGCCTGCGACAAGTTTCGTTTCGTCGCGAGATCCGACGATCAGCGTCTCCACTCGCGGTCTAATGATGCCGCCTTCCACACGAAGGCTCGGTCGCTTGCCCACGTACCTTTTGGCGTCAATCACGAATACTCCCGAAGGGCTGACCGCGATGTGATCGATGTTCGCTCGCGTGCGCGGGATTCTCCGATCGTGGAGCACGCGCACACCACGCTCGACAAGCGCGTCGAGTCGGCGCCCCAGCCGCTCCTCGCCTGCTGCACCGACCGCCCAGGCTTTCGTGCTCTGAGGGTCGTCGACGAGTGCGAGCAACAGTCCGCCGACACGCGGATGCGCCTTCCGCACCCTTGCCTCTCGGGCATCCCTGCGCCGTTCGAACTCGCGTTTGGCCGATCCCCCCGCCGTTCCCGCGACGATCTCCTCTTGCGCATGCGCGTCATCCGCCATGGCCGACTCCCCCTTGAATTCGCAGTCGACGAATAGTCAATCGGATGTTGCGGGCTCTCAGCTCACATCGGGTGGCCCCAGAACGGGAAGCGTATTCAGGCCAGCTTCACTTGCCCTCCCACAGGCGCACAGGCGCAGCATGCCACGCCGCGTACAGCAGCGCGAGGACAGGCGTCCGGCTACGCTTCCTCGTGACACGTTGCGACGGCGATGGAACCCCGGCTCAAGCCGACCGGCGGGACGAGGCCGGTACGGTCGGAAGACCCGCACGACTCTCTATCCGAAAGGCGTCACGTTGATTCTTGATTGGCTGAACACATCAGTCGTCACCGGCTTCGGCGAGACGATCAGCGTCGTCGAAGTCATCGGCTTCGTCACCGGGGCGCTCTGCGTGTGGGCTGTCACGCGCGAGTGGACCTGGAACTGGCCCATGGGAATCCTCAACAACCTTGCCTTCATCGTTCTCTTCGTCGGCGCGGGACTGTACGCGGACACGGCGCTCCAGATCGTCTTCGTCGCCCTCGGCGTCTACGGCTGGGTTCTCTGGACGCGCGGTCGTCGCGCGAAACTTCCGATCAGGCGAGTCACCGCACGCGAACTTGTTGTCGGGCTCGCGTTGACCGCCGTCGCGACCGTCGCTGTCGCTTACCTGCTGGCCGCTGGGACCAACTCGGTGGTGCCCTGGCCGGATGCCTTTATCCTCGCGGCATCGCTGTGGGCAACCTGGCTGCAGGCGAAGGCGACCCTCGAACAGTGGTGGGTGTGGATCGTGGTCGACCTCGTCTCCATCCCGCTCTATGCGATCAAGCACCTCGACCTGACCGCGACTCTTTACACGGGCTTCCTCGCCCTTTGCATCTACGGCCTGATCCGCTGGACCCGCGACTACCGGCGCGCGGCACCGGGGGTCGAGCGGTTGCTGGGGGTCGAGCAGCCGCGGCGCGAAGCGCCCGGCGTCGTCGAGACCTCACGTGCGCTATGACACTCTTCAATCAAGCCCTCGTAATCGGCAAGTTCTACCCGCCTCACAACGGCCACCTTGCTCTCATCCAGCGCGCAGCCGCTCGCTCAACCCACCTCGCCGTCATCGTCATGGCGAGCCAACTCGAATCGATCCCGCTATCTGACCGAGTCCACTGGCTCCGCCAAGATACCGCCGCCCTCGACAACGTCACGGTCCTCGGCATCCCCAGCAACGCCCCCGTCGACTACGAAGCCGAGATCGCCTGGGTCGCCAACGTGGAGGCGATGCGCGCGGCGCTTCGGCTCGCAAACATCCATCGGATTGACGCCGTCTTCGGTTCCGAGCCATACATCGCCGAGCTGGCCGACCGCTTCGACGCGAGCGCCGTACTGGATGATCGCACCCTCCTGCCCATGAGCGGCACCGCAGCTCGCGCAGATCTCGCAGGCGAATGGATGTCGCTGCCGCCAGCCACTCGCCGTGGCCTCGCAACCCGAATCATCGTCGTCGGCGCCGAGTCGACTGGCACGACAACGCTGACCACGGCTCTGCACGATCACTATCGAGCTCGGTTCCCGCACATCCAATTCGTCGAGGAGTACGGCCGCACCTTCACCTACGAGTT
>DASXNG010000201.1:0-1823 GCA_036495225.1 Galbitalea sp. | reverse complement strand
CTGGTTGTCGGGGCCGACGGCGATCGACTGCGTGCTCGCATTCGGGTTCTCGTAGCCGAAATGCGCGTAATACCCACCGCCTGCGCGAGCGGAGACGCAGTTCAGCGAAGGAACAATCGCAACCGGTGGCGGCGGCACGGGCTGCACGGTGAAACCGACATGGATGATGCCGGACTTGGCCGCGATGCTCGGCGCCGCCGTGATCGTCAGCGTCGTCGGGCCGACAATGGGAAACGACGACGGGCTGATCGTGTAATCACCCGGCACGTTCAAACCGTCTTGGGTCTTGACGCACAGCGCTGTCACCTCGTAGCCCGAATCGACCTCGAAGACAACCTCGGCATGGTCGCCCGAGACGAAGCTCACCCCAGTGACGAATCCAACCCAGGTGCCGCCGTTACCGTTGTCGACGTTGAAGCGCGGCGCGGCGCAGTCCTCGGGCTGCAGCTGAGCGCCGACAGCGATACGCCCCTGCACCCCTCCCGGACCACGCTCGCGCGCACCGACGGGCGCACTCAACACCAACCCGATGGCAACAACGACCGCGAGGGCGAGAGCATGTCGTGCAACGCGGCGAGCCAGTACCGGCGCCGTGCGCTTGCGATGCGACCCGTCCCGCGCCGTCGAGCCGCCGTCCATCCCCACCTCCAAGCCCGAGAACACCGGAAACTAGGTGCCACTCGAGCGCAGCGCCTCATCCCGGGAGGATGAGACCGGGCGGTCGCGCGCCCTTCACCCGGTCAGGACGATGACCGGTCGCGTTTCCGGTGGAAATGCTGCGCGTGCCGTGGCGAGCAAGGCATCACGTTGAGCTTTGTCCTCGCCAACGCTCTGACCCTGTCGCGGTGGCAGTTCGCGACGACGACGCTCTACCACTTCACCTTCGTGCCGCTGACGCTCGGGCTCGCGCCTCTGCTCGCGATCATGCAAACGCTCTACTACCGGACGCACGACGAGAAGTGGAACCGCCTCGTGGGCTTCTTCGCGGTGTTGTTCCTGATCAACTTTGCGATCGGGACGGCGACCGGGATGGTGCAGGAGTTCGAGTTCGGGATGAACTGGTCGTCGTTCTCGAAGTACGTCGGTGACGTCTTCGGCGCCCCGCTGGCTATCGAAGGGCTCGGCGCGTTCATGCTCGAGTCGACCTTCATCGGCCTCTGGGTCTTCGGCCGCGGCCGCCTGTCGCCGCGTGTGCACCTCGCCACGATCTACCTGGTTTGGCTCGGCACTTGGCTCTCTGCGTACTTCATCATCGTCGCGAACTCGTGGATGCAGCATCCGGTCGGGTACCAGATCAACCACGCGACCGGCACGGCGCAGGCGACCAACATCTCGACGATTCTGTTCCAGTCGTTCGCGCTGTACGCCTATGGGCACGTCATCCTGGCCGGCTGTCTCACGGGCGGGTTCGTGATGCTCGGCGTGTGCGCCTGGCATCTGCGCAAGGGCCGCAACGTCGAGGTCTTCCGCGCGGCTGCGAAGGTGGCTGTCCTCGTGCTCATTCCGCTGAGCGCCCTCCAGCTCTGGTGGGGCAACAACCTCGGCATCCAGACGACGAAGGTGCAGCCGATGAAGATCGCCGCAACCGAGGCGCTCTGGAACACCCAGGAGCCGGCGTCGTTCTCGATCTTCCAGATCGGAGGCTTCACGCGCACTAGCCCAACCCCGTCCTTCTCGATCGAGATCCCTGGGCTCCTCTCCTACCTCGCTACCGGTTCGTTCCACGGCACGGTCGTAGGCCTGAACGAGAACCAGCGGAAACAGACGGCGGAGCACGGCCCGGGTAACTACACGCCGGAGATCGAGCTCGCGTACTGGTCGAT
>DASXNG010000200.1:0-4926 GCA_036495225.1 Galbitalea sp. | reverse complement strand
TGTCGCCGACCTTGTGTGTGGTGATCGCCGCACTGAGACCGTCGGCCGATGTCACCGCTTGTCCATTGACCGCGGTGATCGTGTCGCCCTTGCCGATGCCCGCACTCGCCGCTGGCATGCCCTCGAACACTCCCGCGACGGGAACACCAAGGTTGGACGTGCCGCTCGCCAATTGGATACCGAGGAAGGCCGGGTAGCCGTAGACGATCCCGTCGGCCTGAGTGCCCGAGACGATCTCCTGCTCAACCTTCAGCACCTGCGCGATGTTGATGGCGTAGCCGGTGACGTTGGCGCTGCCCGTGGATGCCGCGGTGACGATCCCAATCACGTCGCCGTTTCCGTCGAAGAGCGGGCCGCCGGAGTCACCGGAGACGACATCGGATTCCAACTGGATGAGTCCGGTGAGGTTCTCGTACTTGTTGCTCGATTCGCTGCCAACCGTGAGGTTCTGATTGACGGCTCCGACCGTGCCGGTAGCTGTGACGAGGTTGCCGGTGCCCTCTGCATTCCCAACCGAGTAGATCGACTCACCCACCGTGACCTTCGAATTTGCGTCGAAGTTGACCGTGGAGAGGCCCGACGCACCCTGAAGCTTCAGTACCGCGACATCCGCCGACGCATCCGTGCCGACCACTTTCGCGGTGTAGGTCTGGCCGGTCGATTCGACCGTGACCTTGATCGAGGTCGACGATTCGACGACGTGGTTGTTGGTGAGGATGTAGCCGTCGGACGAGACGATCATGCCGGTGCCGGCTGCCTGGTCCTGAGCCGTGTAGTCGAGAGTCGTGTAGATCGTGACCACACCGACCTTCTGCGCGTCGGTCGACGGTGTCGCGGCCGTCTCGCCCGCGACCGCCTGCTCGCCGAGAGACTGGCCGCCGTTGACTCCGCCCTGGCCGAAGCCCTGCCCGAAATTCGGCAGGAGCTGGCCGGAGGAGCCTTGCGACGAATGCGTGCTGCCGGTCGACTGGTGGCTGGTGAGCACAGCGACGGCCGCGGTACCGAGGCCGCCGATGCAGACGACAGCCGCGGTTGCGACGGCCACTGCGATCAGGGCGCCGTGGTGTTTGCGTGTCGGTGCGGGCGGGACTGTCTCAGTGAGCGGGACTGTCTCAGCGAAGGGGACCGTCTCAGCGGGCGGGACCGTCTCGGCCGCCGGTACTGGCTCGGTGATCGGGGCGGACTCGGCAGGAGTGTCGTGGCTGGGGGTTGTGTCGTCGTTCTCGGTACTCATCACGTGCTCCTGTTCAGAAGGTCTGCGACAACTCAACGCCTGAACACTGAGTGCACTCTATGAGGGAACGAAGACTCTCCCCCGCAAAGGGTGAGTTCTTGCCCAGTGCTAGAACGCCTGAGGCTGCGTAAACACTCCTAATGGATCGTACTTCGAACGGATCTCTTGCAGCCGGGCTGCGTTGCCTGCAAAGTACGACGCGGCAGGATCGGTGAGCGTCGGGTCGGAGTAGTTCACGTATGCCCCGCTCCCCCACTGCGGCGTCATCGCCGCACGGAAGCCACGAACGTACGCGTCGAGGGGTGCCGGATCGGTACCGTTCGTGAAGGTCGCCGTGTACTGCACGCTCGCGAGTGCTTGCCGATGCGGGTAGGCGGTCGCCGTCGGGGTGAGCTTGCGTACCGCGCCGCCCAGCGCATCCATGGAGATTCCCGCCTCGCGGACGCCCGGTACCTTTCCTGCCGCGACGACGTGGTCGATGAGAGTCTGGATGCCCGCGGAATCGAGTGGCTCGTACGCGATGTGTGACGTCGCACCGAATGACTCGCGCACGAGCTTGCCGCCGAACGCCGTCGTGCACTGCGCCACCGGAATCGTGGCGCATCCCGCGTAGTTCATCATCGCCTGCAGGTAGGTGTGCGTGCCCCTGAGATTGGATGTCGGTGCTCCCGCCTTCGCAAAGAATGGGGCGAACTGCGCGTTGAGATCGCCTGGTGCGCCGAGCCACGTGCCAGACACGAACAGGCCCGGATTCGCACCGTACTTCGGGCCGTTCAGGAGCTTCAGCGTCGACCAGAGTCGTGAGTCGGCGTTAGGTGCCCAGTCCTGCCAGGCCGCGACAACGTCTGGTGCTTGTGCGAAGGGCCAGGAGAGCGAGAACATCGTGACGGTCGGCGCGGGGACGGTCTCGAACGTGAGGGATGTCACAACCCCGAGGTGACCGCCGCCACCACCGCGGCACGCCCAGAACAGGTCGGAATCCGTGTCCGCGTTCGCGGTGTGTACCGTGCCGTCCGCCGTCACGATGGTGACCTCGGTGAGCGAGTCACAGGTGAGTCCGTAGGCGCGCACCAGCACGCCGACTCCGCCGCCGAGGGTCAGGCCGGAGATGCCAACGGTCGCGCACGAGCCCCCGGCGAGCGCCCGACCCCGGCCGCCGATCGCCGAGTAGACCTCCGCGAGTGACGCCCCCGCACCGATGGTGACGTGATCGCCCGCGAAAGTGATGTCGTTCATAGCGCGCGTATCAATGACGAGCGAGGGGTTCACGCCCGTGCCGGCTGCTCCTCCTGCGGAATAGCCGGGGTAGTTGTGTCCGCCGGAGCGAAGTGCGATCGGCAGCGCATGCTTGCGCGCGAAGGCGAGAGCTTTGGCGACATCCGCTGCTCCCGTTGCTCCGAGAACGGCGAGGGGCATGGCGGCATCCCACCGCGGGTTCTCGGTGAGTTTGACCGTTGAGTACGTCGGATCGCCCGGCCGCGCCAGCGTGCCCGCGATGCTCGACTTCAGTGAAGACCAGTCCGGCGGGCCTGCCGGGGTCGGCTGCGGGGAGCGGGAGCCGGTCGGTTTTGGTGTCGCGACGGGTGCGCATCCGGCCGCGACCAGCCCGACTGCGGCAAGCACGAGGACATGCCTGCGCGACAACTCGGCCATGTCGTCAGCGTACCGACGGAAAGCAACATGAAACCATTGACGCCGCGCTATACGCGTGTATAGCATTCTGGACGTGCGTACAAACCAGAGCGTGCCACTCGACGATCTCACCGCCAGGGCGAGGATTCGGGATGCTGCAATCGCCAGTTTCGCGGCGACCGGTTTCGACGCAACGGTTCGGCAGATCGCGGCGCGCGCCGGAGTCAGCGCCGGACTCATCACGCATCACTTCGGGTCGAAGGAGGCCCTGCGCGCGGAGTGCGACGACGAGGTGCTTCGGCGCATTCTCGAGCTCAAGGTCGACACGCTGCACCTGCCACCGAGCCAGGCGATCGGCCGAATCGCAGGACTCGACGACTACGGCCCCATGTTCGGTTACACCCTGCGCTGCGTGCGCGAGGGAGGAGAAGCCGGCCGCGTCTTTCTGCAGAACATGATCGAAGACGCCCGCGAGTACACGGCCGACGCGGTCGAACGGGGCATGGTGCTGCCAAGCGCAGATCCGGAGGCTCGCGTCGAGATGCTGGTCACACAGTCAATCGGCGGCTTTCTGCTTCAGCTGACTCTGCGCGGCGAAAACGACTTCAGCGACGGCGCGCACCTGATCAGGGTCCTGACCGGCAGCACGACGTTCGCGCTACTCGAGCTCTACACGCAGGGTCTGCTGACCGACAGCAGCCTGCTCAACGAATACCTCAAGCTGATGCCGCAAGCGGCACCTGCGGCCGACAAGCAAGCAACCAAGCAGTAGGAGCAACACATGACTGAAACCCTCGCCGTTGACGTCGCAGGGCTCACCAAGTCCTTCGGTGCAGCGCACGCCCTGAATGGCCTCGACCTGAGTGTTCCCACCGGAACCGTTGCCGGGTTCCTTGGCCCGAACGGGTCGGGCAAGTCGACGACCATCCGCATCCTGCTCGGACTTCTCAAAGCGGATGGCGGAACCGCTCGACTGTTGGGTGGGGACCCGTGGCGCGACGCGGTCGACCTGCACAAGCGAGTCGCCTACGTTCCGGGCGATGTGACCCTCTGGCCCAACCTGACCGGCGGCCAGGCCATCGACATCATCTCGAAGCTTCACGGCCCGGTCGATCGCGCGCGCATCGACGAGTTTCTGCAGCGCTTCGACCTTGACCCGTCGAAGAAGGCTCGCAGCTACTCGAAGGGCAACCGGCAGAAGGTCGCGCTGGTGGCCGCGTTAGCAAGCCGCGCCGAGCTGCTGATCCTCGACGAGCCGACCAGCGGACTCGACCCACTCATGGAGGGCGTCTTCACCCAGTGTGTCCTCGAAGCGAAGGCGCTGGGGCAATCGATTCTGCTCTCCAGCCACATCTTCGCCGAGGTCGAGAAGTTGTGTGACACGGTGACGATCATTCGGCAGGGCCGCACGGTCGAGGCCGGCGTTCTGTCGGAGCTGCGTCACCTGCAACGCGCCACCATCACCGTCTCGCTGCAGGGTTCGCCAGACGCGCTCTCTCGCCTCGGCGGGGTGCACGATGTGACCATCGACGGTTCGCGCGTCACCTTCTCCGTGGACGACAGCTCGCTGCCCGATGTGCTGCGCACCCTCGCGGCCATGGATCCGCGCGCTCTCGTCTCGGAGCCGCCGTCGCTCGAGGAGCTGTTCCTGCGGCACTACGGTGCGACCGCGACTGTGCCTGAGGGTGGCACGGTCCCTGAGGCCGACTCGGCCCCTGAGCTCGTCGAAGGGCCGCGCTCATGACCACCGCTGCGACAACTCCAGGCCCTTCGACGAGCTCAGGGACCGTGCGCCTCGGCACGCAGGACTACGCCGGCTGGACGACCGCATCCCGCTTCCTGCTCAGACGCAACTGGCTCAGGATGCTCGTCTGGCTGCTTGTGCTCGCCGGCCTCATCGCCATCGTGGTCATTTCCCAGCGCCAGACGTTCCCGACGCAGGCCGACCGCACCGCCTATGCCGCGATCGCCAATACTCCCGCGGTCGCCGCGCTGACCGGCCTGCCATACGCGGCGGGCACGCTCGGCGGCATCCTGAACATCAAAATCTGGATGACGGA
>DASXNG010000199.1:0-1723 GCA_036495225.1 Galbitalea sp. | reverse complement strand
CGGAAAACGATGGTGTCGTCATCGCGCGCAAATTGCGTAACGCTGCAGCGGGCGGTGCCCCGGTCTTCAAGTTTAATTTTACCGGCCCGAGCTTCTTCTCACGATCCACTGACAATGGCGTCACCTGGAGCACGGCCGCCCCGATCTACCACCCGGGCACCAACGCACAGACCATCGACAACATCGTGCGCGTGTTGCCTGACGGAAACCTGCTCGATTTCTTCACCGGCATCAATGTCACGCCATCGGGTCTCAGCATCGGCTATATCAAGTCCACGGATAAGGGAGCGAACTGGAGCGGGCCGACGTTCGTCAACGATATAGCGGTGGTCGGAGTGGTCACTCCGGACACCGGCCAGCCGGTACGCGACGCCTCCATCCTTTACAGTGTCGCGACGAACCCGGTCACAGGGGCACTCTATCTCGCCTGGCAGGACGATCGCTTTTCGACAGCCACCTGCACCACGCCCAATGGGTCAATCCCGATCGACGGGATCGTCTTCAGCGAGTCGGATGATCGCGGGGCTACCTGGTCAACGCCGGTGATGATCAACAAGACGCCGGCGAATGCCGCGAACCCGTGCCGACAGCAGGCCTTCATCCCGGCGGTGGTGGCGTCGGGCGACGGCAAGTCGGTCGTGGTGACGTACTACGACTTCCGTAACGACACGAACACCCCTGCCGGCTTCGAGGGCACCGACTATTTCGCGCTCTTCTGTTCTACCACGTGCACGAACTCCGCCAACTGGGGCAATGAGGAGCAGCTGACCACGGCCTCGTTCAACATACTTGACGCTCCCGTGGCAGGTGGTCATTTCCTCGGCGATTACATGGGCCTGGCTGCTAGCGGGTCCACGACCGTGTACCCGGTATTCGGCGTAGCCACGGGTCTCAACGTGACAGCCGAATTCACCCGCCAGATCTCAGGATTGCCGTGAGCGCAACCGGCGGCGAAAGCCGCTGGTGCCGCACCTGTGTTCGCGAGAGGCGGCGTTCGTGACCCACGAGAACATCGCGATGTTTCGCCAGATCGACGATAACCTGATCGAGGCGTTCATTCATCTGGTCGACCAGTACGAGAAGTGGGCCCGCGCGTCCGCCGACGAGGCCGTGCAACGTGCGCTGACCGATGCCGGCGCGGATCTGCAGGCTGCGGGCAAGGTTCTGAACCTCTTCGTTGACGACTCGACTCCGGGCAACGCGTCGTTTGCCAGCGTCAGGAAGAAGGCGTTCTTGCTGCTCGAGCCCGGACGGTTTGCGCTGGTCTCGAATTACATGCGCAACGTCGCGTTCGACAAGGCCGGCTTCGAGTGGTCTCATTACACGACGTTGTCGCCGACCATCAAACGGAATCTGCGCCACCTGTTCTCGGAACTGGACTTTGCAGGCCGGGTGGAGGACGCGCCCCTGCTGGACGCCATCGTCTTCCTGCAGGCGCTTCTGCCCAACGGCAAATCGCCCCGACAGACCAGTCTCTCGACTTTTCCAACGGCGCTCATCCCGAAGAGCCTTCAGCGCTATCTGTACGCCGCAGAGCCGGGTAAAAAGAAAGCAGCTGGATGTCGACCGCTATGAATTCCTCGTCTATTGCCTGTTGCGCAATGCGTTGGAGGCTGGCGACGTATTCGGCGAAGACAGCACCGAATTCCGCCGTTTCGAGGACGACCTGATCAGCGATGCGCGCTGGCAGCACAAGGATGTGGTGTTGAAAGATATTGATGCG
>DASXNG010000198.1:0-4021 GCA_036495225.1 Galbitalea sp. | reverse complement strand
GTCATCTGCCCGTACATCGTGAGGCCGAGTTGTTCGAGGCGGCGGAATTCGTTCCAGTTCGCCCAGTCGCCGACCAGGTTCGAGTTGGCGAGCAGCACGCGCGGCGCCCATTCGTGAGTCTGAAGCACGCCGACCGGCTTGCCGGACTGCACGAGCATCGTCTCGTCGGCCTTGAGCGTCGACAGCGTGCGCACGATCGCGTCGAAACTGTTCCAGTCGCGAACCGCCTTTCCGCTGCCGCCGTAAACGACGAGCTCATCGGGATGCTCAGCGACCTCGGGGTCCAGGTTGTTCTGGAGCATACGAAGCGCGGCCTCCTGCGGCCAACCGAGGGTGTGCAGCTCCGTGCCGCGATACGCGCGAACCGGGCGTGGACCACTGGTCATACGAGCACTCCTCCCGCATCGGACACCGCGGATGTTGCCGCCTCCAGGAGTGATCCGTCCTGCACTGCCGCGACCGCAGCCGCGATTTCTGGCGCGAGATACCGGTCGGTTGCCGGTCCTTCGACGTGTTCGCGCAGCTTCGTCACGACCGCCTTCGAGACATCCGACGGCTCGATCGGTGCACGCATGTCCATGGCCCGCGCCGAGGTCAGCAACTCGATCGCGACGACGCGGCTCGCGCCGTCGATCGACTTGCGAAGCTTGCGAGCAGCACTCCAGCCCATCGAGACATGGTCTTCCTGCATGGCTGACGAGGGGATCGAATCGACGGATGCCGGTGCCGCGAGCCTCTTCAACTCGCTGACGATGCCAGCTTGCGTGTACTGCGCGATCATGTGGCCGGAGTCGACGCCCGGGTCGTCCGCAAGAAACGCGTTGAGTCCGTGGTTGCGCGAGGTGTCGAGAAAACGGTCGGTGCGGCGCTCGCTCATGCTCGCGAGATCGGCGGTGACGATCGCGAGAAAGTCGAGCACGTAGCCGACCGGTGCGCCGTGGAAATTACCGTTCGATTCCACTCGCCCGTCGAGCGTGATGACCGGGTTGTCGACGGCAGACGCAAGTTCGCGAGAAGCGACGGTCGCCGCATGCTCGATCGTGTCACGCACCGCGCCGTGAACCTGCGGTGCGCAGCGCAGCGAGTAGGCATCCTGCACGCGGGTGAAACCCTGCGGATGCGACAACATCGGCGAACCCGCGAGCACTGCCCGCATGTTGGCCGCGGACGATGCCTGTCCGGGGTGAGGTCTCAGGGCCTGCAGGTCGGAAGCGAGTACCGCATCCGTCCCCTGCAGGCCCTCGATGCTCATGGCGGCTGCTAGGTCGGCCGTCGTCACGAGCGCGCGGAGGTCGGTGATCGCTAGTACGAGCATTCCGAGCATCCCATCCGTGCCGTTAATGAGGGCGAGGCCCTCCTTTTCTTCGAGGACGAGCGGCACGATGCCAGCCGCGTCGAGAGCGTCAGCGGCGGAGACAAGCTCCCCGCTGGCATCCCGAACGTTCCCTTCACCCAACAGCGCGAGTGCACAGTGTGCGAGCGGGGCGAGGTCGCCAGAGCAGCCGAGGCTGCCATATTCGAAGACAAGTGGTGTGATGCCGGCGTTGAGCACGGCGGCATAGGTTTGCGCAACGACGGGCCGCACACCGGTTCTACCGGTCGCGAGGGTCGAGAGACGCAGGAGCATGAGGGCGCGGATGACTTCACGTTCGACCTCTGGGCCGGACCCCGCGGCGTGACTGCGCACGAGCGACCGCTGCAACTGTGCGCGACGCTCGACCGGAATCTGCTTGCTCGCGAGCGCGCCGAAACCGGTTGAGATGCCGTAGTGCGGCGCGACGTCCGACGCGAGGGCCTCGACGATGGCGCGGCTCTCGGCCATGGCGGCCAGCGCACGCGCGTCGAGCTCGATGCGCGCATCCTCACGCGCGACCGCGACCACATCCGAAAACGCGGGCGCTCCCGTGCCGATGGTCATCGAAGCGGGGTTCATGCAGCAATTCAAGCTCGCCTCGCCGCCGTTTCGACCGCTCAGAGGGCGTATGGTGTCTGAAATACCAGACAGTTATACCAAGGGGTGAACGGATGCCAGACATCCCGGCCGCGCGCAACACCCTCCGCGTGCTCGCCTACCTCGCGAGGCGCGGTGCTCCCGTTCGGGCATCCGCCGTCGCGCGCGACCTTGGCCTGCCGCGCTCGTCCATGTACCAGCTCATTCGGGTACTCATGGACGAGGGCTTCGTCGTTCACTATCCGGAGGACCAGGCATACGGCCTCTCGAACCTGCTCTCGGAAATCGGCACTTCGTCTCTTCGTTCGACCCGGCTCAACCGCCTCGCGCAGCCGCTGCTCGAACGACTCGTCGCAGACACGGCAACCCCCGTCGTTGCGCATCTCGCTGTGCTCGGCGGCGCCGATGTGATCTACGTTTCGCGCGTGCAGGCGTTTCGCGCCCCGACCACCGTTTCGAGCATCGGAGTGCGGCTGCCCGCCCATCTCACGGCCACCGGCCGTTCGCTCCTAGCGGCGCTCCCCCGCGCGCAGGTTCGCGCGCTGTACCAACACCGTGGTGACCTGGTCCGTCGGGCGGGGCGCGGGCCGACGACGCTCGGCGAGCTCGACCAGATCCTGACTGATGCGCGTGAACGCGGGTGGTCACGGGAGAACGGCGAGATCACGGCGGACTATGCGTCCGTCGCATCCGCCGTCCTCGATCGAGGCGGCTACCCCGTCGCGGCCGTCGGAGTCACCTACCGTGCTGCGGCGGTGGATGCTGCGGTCGAACAAGCCCTGGGCGAGGCGATGCGGGCGACCGCGACATCCCTCACTTCGCGACTTTCCGGTCGCTGATGTGCCGCGACGCCTTTCCCCAAAGTCGGTAACTGATGCGACACGCCGCGCGCCAGCACTGGACACGCCGCATCGCGAATCAGTTACCGACTTTGGGGTCGGCGTCTAAGGCGTTTCTTGAGCGAGTGTCTCTGCGATGGGTGTTGTCGGCCGCCGAATGAGGCCGGATAGCTCGCCGTTGACCACGCCGAGCAGGCCGTCGCGGATGTTCGCGTCGAGCGCCACAGCGAAAGCGGCGCCGCCATCCGGTACGCCCTGGGCTTTGAGCTGCTCGAGGCGCTCCTCCGAAGACACCGGGGTGTAGGTGACGTCCCGACCGATGATTGATGAGATCGTCGCGGCGAGGTCGTAGAAGCTCCACGCTGCGTCGCCGGTCAGCTCGTACACCGCGTTCTCGTGTCCGTCGCCGGTCAGCACCGCCACTGCTGCGTCGGCATAGTCGACACGACTTGCGCTCGCGACTCGACCGTCACCCACGCTCGCGACGATGGTGCCCGTTTCCCGCGCCACCTGCAGCACGCCAAGGTAGTTCTCGTTGTACCAGCCGTTACGCAGGATCGTGGTCGCGAGTCCGGATGTCGCGAGCGCCTCTTCCGTGGACTTGTGTTCGGGCGCGACGGCGAGCGCCGTGTTGGTTGCCGCGGGCGCGCTCGTGTAGACGATCCGTCTGATACCTGCAGCGGCCGCGGCATTGATCGCCGCTTCGTGCTGCTGGACACGCCGTCCGACCTCGCTGCCAGAGACCAGCATGAGAGCGTCCGCTCCCTCGAATGCTGTAGCGAGACTCGCCGGGTCTGAGTAGTCGAGGCGAACAGTTCGCACCCCGAGCTGCTCGAGCGCTGCGAGCTTCTCATCGTTCCGACCGCCAGCGACGATGTCCGAAGCGGGAACGCCCTCGCGCAGGAGTCCATCGACGATGAGCTTGCCCAGATGTCCGGTTGCGCCGGTAACCACGATTGTCATGAACAGTGAAACGGCAGCGCGGCGCGGATGCTTCCCAAACCGGCTCCGCGACAATTAAGTAAGCTCCTCTTTGAACGAAGAAACGAAGGGGTTTCACGAAATGACCGACCATGCAGACGCCATCATCGTCGGGGCGGGCCTCGCGGGCCTCGTCGCAGCGGCTGAGCTCATCGACGCCGGCAAGAAGATCATCGTCCTGGAGCAGGAGCCCGAAGCCAGTCTCGGCGGGCAGGCCTGGTGGTCGTTCGGTGGCATCTTCCTGATCGAC
>DASXNG010000197.1:0-21978 GCA_036495225.1 Galbitalea sp. | reverse complement strand
CCTACACGCTGAGCTTCGCCACGTTCATCCTGTTCGCGGTCGCGCTCGGTGACCGCTTCGGACGCAGAACGGTGTTTGCGCTCGGCATCGGCATCTTCACGCTCGCCTCGATTGCCGCCGGGCTCAGCACGACCCCGGCCGAATTGATCGCTGCCAGGGCGGTTCAGGGTGTCGGAGGCGCAGCGCTGCTCCCCTTGTCGCTCACACTGCTCGCGGGCTCCGTCGCGCCGAGGCTTCGCCCTCTCGCGATCGGCATCTGGGGAGGTGTCGCGGGACTCGGCGTCGCGCTCGGGCCGCTCATCGGCGGCGCAGTCGTTCAGGGCTGGGACTGGCAGGCAATCTTCTGGATCAACATCCCGGTAGGAATCATCTCGATTCCCCTCGTGCTGATCGCGCTGCCGAACAGCTTCGGCGCCCGTGTGCGCGCGGACATCATCGGCCTGGTACTCGTCGGACTCGGCGTGCTCGGGCTGGTCTTCGGCATCGTGCGCGGCAACGACGCAGGGTGGCACAGCGCCCAGGTGCTGGCGGCGCTCATCGGCGGAGGCATCCTCGTGCTGGCGTTCATCTGGTGGGAGACACGAGCCAAGGCGCCCCTCATCCCGCTGACACTGTTTCGTGACCGAAGCTTCTCGGTGGCCAACGTCGTCGGATTTGGCTTCAGCTTCGGGATGTTCGGATCGATCTTCATCCTGATCCAGTTCCTGCAGGTCGTTCAGGGTTCGAGCCCGCTGGATGCTGCGATCCAGACCACACCATGGACCATGGCGCCAATGATCGTCGCGCCGCTGGCCGGTCTCGTCGCGCCTCGCGTCGGCACGCGCATCCTGATTACTGTCGGACTGGTCTTCCAGTCGGTCGCGCTGTTCTGGCTGGCTGGCACCATGTCGGCCACGACCCCCTACTCGACCATGGTGTTGCCATTCATACTCGCCGGCATCGGCATGGGACTCGTGTTCTCTCCATCGTCGACCGCTGTGCTGGCGACAATGCCTGAGATCAACCGGGCGAAGGCCAGCGGAGTCAACTCGACGGTGCGCGAGATCGGCATAGCCCTCGGAATCGCGGTGCTCACGGCGGTCTTCACTGGCCTGAACGGGCAACTGACCCCCACCGGCTACGTCCACGCGGCGGTGCCAGCCGTTCTGGTCGGAGCTTCCGTTGTCGCGGTAACCGCGTTCATCTCGCTGGCGCTGCCATCCGGCAGGTTGCCACGTAAGGTCGTCGCCGGGAGTTGACCACCTAGGCTTTGGATATGCGGATTGGCGTCATCGGGGCGGGAGCGATCGGTGGCGCCATCGCAGCATTGCTAGCTCGAGGCGGCCATGAAGTCGAGGTTGCTGCCCGCGGCGACCATCTCGCCGAGATTCGGGCGCACGGACTTCGCCTCACCGGCGGGTGGGGCGATTTCGCCGTTCCTGTGGGAGCGGATGTCACCCTCTCACGCACACCGGAACTCGCGTTCATCGCGACCAAGGCCCAGGATGCGCCGGCGGCAATTCGCGCGAACGACAATTTGCTCACCGGAATCCCCGTCGTTGTCGTGCAGAACGGTCTCGACGCAATCTCGGCGACTGCGCCAATGCTCCCGCACTCCGACGTGGTCGGCGCCCTCGCGGTCTACGCAACCTCGTTCGTCGAACCCGGTCACATCGCCATCACCACGACGGGGCCGACCTACCTCGGCGGCGGACCCGTGCTGTCCGCGCTGTACGCGGCGGAAGTGCTGAACCAGGTGATGCCGACCACGGTCGAGACCAACTTCGTCGGTGCGCAATGGACGAAACTGCTCGTCAACCAGGTCAACGCGCTGCCTGCCATCACCGGGATGAGCGTGCAACAGGTCATTGCCAACCCGCGGTTGCGCAGGATCATGACGCTCAGCATGCGAGAAAACGTGCGGGTCGGCATCGCAACCGGTGTGAAGTTCGCGGCCATCCAGGGCCTCAACAACAGACTGGTTCGTGCCTTCTCGCGAGCGCCACTGATCGTCGCCGACCAGCTGCCGAAACTCATGGCCAGGCGCATGGGCGCAACCCCAAATCCGGGGTCAACTCTGCAGAGCATTCGCCGCGGAGGAGTCACCGAGATCGACTACCTCAACGGCGCTGTCGTCGAAGCGGCGGCCGCATCCGGAAGCACCGCGCCCATCAATGCCGCGATCGTCGACCTCGTGCACGAAGTCGAGCGGACGAGGGAATTTCTGACGGCGGATGAGGTCGTCGGGCGGGTTCCGCGCTAGCAGGCATCGGCACTGTGCTCATATCGCGGATGCCTAGTAGGCATCGGCACTGTGCTCATATCGCCGATGCCTAGCAGGCATCGGCGAAAACCCTCTTGGGGTGCTCGAAGTCGTCGTTGTTGATGATCGCGGAAGCGGCGTCGCGGGGGTTGGCGTCTTCGACATAAAGCTGGAATCCGTCGGTGTACCGCTCGGGAAAGTCGACCTTGCCGTCACGCTCGAGCAGGCGTTCCGCGGCGATCCCCGGATCCACGTCGAGCCAGATTGAGTAGTTCCACAGCCCCCTGAGCTCCGATCGGTTCAGGAAGATTCCGTCGACGATGAGGATCGCGTCATCCGGACCCGACAACCATTTCGGTTCGACGGGCTGGTCGGAGCGCACATCGAAGGCCGCAGGAACGAACGATCCGATCCGTCCGATACGGAAAGGTTCGATCAGCACGCGCTTGAAGGTGCGGTAGTCGAAGGAATCCCGGTAGAAGCCCTCGGCCGAGTCGCGTCCCCTGGCGTACCGGACTGCGCGAGGGTTGTGAAAATCGTCGACGGATGCCCTGAAAACCGCTCGAGGACCGACGCGAAGCTCGTCGGCGAGGTTGTCGGCGAACCGGGTTTTGCCCGCGCCATCCGGTCCGTCTACCGCGATGATGGTGCGGCCCTCGCCGTAGTTATGCAGAAACTCCTCGGCGAGAGCGGACAGAACATCCCGCTTCTCCGGCGTCCAAGTGGCCATGTGCTCAGTCTAGGTTTGGACGGTGACTATCGCGCCTGCCGTCAACGCGTGGTTTGAGAAGAACCGCCGGGACCTGCCGTGGCGTGCGGACGACTACCCGGCGTGGGGCATTCTGGTCAGCGAGATCATGCTTCAGCAGACGCCGGTCGCCCGCGTCATCCCGCGGCTCGAGGCTTGGCTTGAGCGCTGGCCGACACCCGCGGCGCTTGCCGCGGCCGAGCCGGGCGAGGCGGTTCGCGCCTGGGAGCGACTCGGCTACCCTCGGCGCGCGCTCCGCCTGCACGCGGCTGCCGTCGCGATCACGGAGAAGCACGGTGGCGTAGTGCCGTCAGAGGTCGACGACCTGCTCGCGCTCCCCGGAATCGGTGAGTACACAGCTCGGGCGGTGGCAGTGTTCGCGTACGGCAAGCGCCACCCGGTCATCGACACAAATGTGCGCCGCGTTCTGGCGCGCGCGATCGACGGAGCAGCGGATGCCGGTCCCCCGGCGACCAGGCGGGACCTTGCGGCAATGGAGACGCAACTGCCGGTCTCGGATGTCGCGGCGCGCACATTCAACGCGGCAGCCATGGAACTCGGCGCCGTCATCTGTACTGCGCGAGCCCCGCGCTGCGATGACTGCCCCATAGCGAGCCAGTGCGCGTGGCGTCTCGCCGGTTACCCACCGTATGAGGGCGCGAGGCGCTCGCGGCAGAAGAAATACGAGGGCTCAGACAGACAGGTGCGCGGGATCATCCTCGCTGCGCTTCGTTCCGCCACCGGGACGCTTTCAGTCGCGAGCCTCGATGAGCTTTGGCCAGACGCGCTTCAGCGCGGACGAGCGCTCGACGGATTGCTCACGGACGGGCTGGTCGTCGGTGAGCCGCAGACCGGATACGAGTTGCCGCGCGGGTAGAGTCTCGACGCATGGACCTTGCTCGCATCATCCTGTCGGTCATTCTCGCCCTGCTGTTGGTCGTGACCGGCGGCGGCAAGGTGCTCGACCTCGCGTATTCGCGCGGGAACCTCGTGGCGTTGCGGGTGCATCCCACGTTCTGGCGAATCACCGGAGTACTCGAGCTCGCCGCCGTCGTCGGTCTCGTCTGGGGTATCTGGTTCGTACCGTTCGGACTCGCCGCGGCAATCGGTGTCGTGTTGCTCATGCTGGGCGCAATGAGCTTCAGAATTCGCACGCGGGATGCCGGAATCATCCGCATGGCGATAGCCGACGTCGTCGTGCTGCTGATGGCCGCGGCCGTCGTCGTGCTAAGCGCGCTCGCCCTGTAGTGCGAACCACGCGGCAGTGCCAAGAGCGCCGCTAGGCTGTCGATCGTGCCATCCCATGCGCTGCGTCTCGCGGTAGCTCCCGCGACCGGTCCGCTGGCCGAGGCACTCGCCGCAATACCTCCGGCGCTCGGCATCACCCGTGACTTTCCCGCCGACGTTCTCGCAGAAGCTCAGGCTGCTGCCGCGCATCCGGCGCTTCCGGATGTCGACGCGACCGAGGTTCCCTTCGTCACGATCGACCCCACCGGTTCGATGGACCTCGACCAGGCACTGTACCTGGAGCGCACGAGTGCTGGCTACCGGGTGCGCTACGCGATCGCGGATGTGCCGGCCTTCGTGCTCCCCCGAAGCCTGCTCGATGCTGAAGCGCGCAAGCGCGGGCAGACCATCTACCCGCCGGACGGGCCGATTCCGCTGCATCCTCTGATCCTCAGCAACGGTGCTACGTCGCTCCTCCCCGGCGAGGTGCGCAGTGCGTTCGTCTGGGACTTCGCGCTGGATGTCGACGCCAGGGTCACGTCGACGAGGGTGGCTCGCGCTCGCGTCCGCAGCACGGCCAAGCTCGACTACGTCGGCGTTCAGAAAGCCATCGATGATGGCAGCGCGGACGAAAATCTCACGCTCCTCAAAGAGATCGGCCTTAAGCGCATCCGGCTCGAGATCGAGCGCGGCGCAGCCAATCTCATGATGCCGGAGGCGGAGGTCGACCAGGTCGGCGATGGCTACGTGATCACGAGGCGCAGTCCCCTTCCGGTCGAGGACTGGAACGCTCAACTGTCGCTCATGACGGGCATGGCTGCTGCGGACCTCATGATCGGCGCCAAGGTTGGCATTCTGCGCACGATGCCTGCGGCCGACGAGGGCGCCATTCATCGCTTTCGCAACCAGACCATCGCACTCGGGCGCCCCTGGCCCGCGAGCCAGCCCTATGGAGAGTATCTGCGAGCCCTCGACACGTCGGACTCGAAGCAGCTCGCGATCATGCATGCGGCCGCCGCCCTTTTTCGTGGCGCCGGGTACACGGCCTTCGACGGAAGTGTGCCCGTTGGCCTGGTTCAGGCGGCGGTCGGTGCCTCGTATGCTCACACGACCGCACCTCTGCGCAGGCTCGTCGACCGTTTCGTGCTCGTCATCTGCGAGGCCATTTCCGGTGGAAACGAAATTCCGAACTGGGCTCGTGAAGCCCTGCCAGACCTCCCCGCCATCATGGATCGCACGGGCAATATTGCGAGCCAGTTCGATCACCGCGCGCTCGACGCAGTCGAGGCCGCGCTGCTCACCGGGCATGTCGGAGGGGTGTTCGACGCGACGGTCATCGCGCTCACAAAGACCGGCGGAAGCATCCAGCTCACCGAACCGGCCGTGACCGCGCACTGCAACGGGCAGCTGACCGATGGCGCGACCATCCGAGCACGTCTCGTTCAGGCAGACATACAGAGCGGCACGGTGCTGTTCGAGTTGGCCTGACCGCGACGACGAACTAGACGGCGGGAAACTCCAGCGGGTTCCACTCGCGGAGTTCTGCCCGATGCACGAGGCCCTCGACCATGAACGGGTCGTGAGCCAAAAACTCCTCGGCGGCTTCGCGCGAACGGAAGATCGCCATCGAACCCTGGGTCATCGGATCCCCGAACGTGCCGATCATCCAGACCTGGCCGCCCTTGGCGAATTCATCGAGGTAGGCCTTGTGCCGTGGATACGCCTCAATGTTCCTGGCGAAGGACGACGGGTCTGCGTTGGGATCTGAGTGGTAGAACGTCACGTAGTACACGCCACGATGCTACCGGCAGGACGCTCAGGTGAGGGTGTCTTCTTCGCCCTCTTCGTCGTCGTCGAAGTCGTCTTCGTCATCCTCTTCACCGTCCAGCAGGCGCGGCTTGACGTAGGGGTCGGCGTCGCCCGCGTACTGCGCCGTCGTCGCCAGCGTCGCAACCTCTGTATCGCGGTTACGAGCCTCGACGAGGAGCGAATCGATGAGCGCCGCGTTCTCCGGTATGCCGTCCGCGATGAACTCGAGGGAGGGCGTCAGGCGAGCCGTGATGTTCTTGCCCACTTCCGAACGCAGCATCCCGGTCGCAGACTTCAGCGCTGCGGCAGAATCCGCTCGCTCCTCGTCGGTGCCGTACACCGTGTAGAAAACCGAAGCGTGCTGCAGGTCGCCCGTCACCCGAACGTCGGTGATGGTCACAAACCCCAGCCGAGGATCCTTGATTCCGCGCTCGAGCCGCTTGGCGATGATGACTTTGATTCGGTCGGCCATTTTCGCCGCCCGTGCTGCGTCTGCCATTGAACGCTCCTTTGTTGTTTTACAACCTCGAACTGTGACCGACCCGTTTTCGAGTGCCGGGAGGGTCAGGGGTTCCGCCATGTTTTAGAGGCAATCGGGGTAGGGGTCCCCGTTTTTGCCTCTAAAACATGACGGAGACCCCTGAGCCCGACCCCACGAGCTACACCCGGGGCTTTTCTTTCAGTTCGATTGTCTCGATCTCGTCGCCGATACGGATGTCGTTGAACTTGCCAAGACCGATACCGGCTTCGAAGTCGGTGCGGACCTCGGTGACATCATCCTTGAAGCGACGCAGCGACTCGATGGCCAGGTTGTCGCCGACAACGACACCGTCGCGAATGACTCGCGCCTTGGCGTTGCGGGTGATGGTTCCCGACCGAACGATGACACCCGCGACGTTTCCGAACTTCGACGAGGAGAAGACCTCGCGAATCTCGGCGACACCCGACTGCACCTCTTCGAACTCCGGCTTGAGCATGCCCTTGAGGGAGTTCTCGATGTCTTCGAGCGCTGCGTAGATGACCGAGTAGAAGCGAACATCCACACCCTCACGGGCGGCACGCTCGCGTGCCTTGGTGTCTGGGCGAACGTTGAATCCGATGATGATGGCGTTGTCGACCGTGGCGAGGTTGACGTCGCTCTCTGTGACGGCACCGACACCACGGTGGATGATGCGAAGCGCAACGGACTCGTCGACATCGATCTTGAGCAGCGACTCTTCGAGCGCCTCAACGGCACCGGAGACGTCACCCTTGATGATGAGGTTGAGCGCGTCGACCTTGCCCTCTTCGAGTGCACGGGTGAAGTCTTCGAGCGAGATGCGCTTGCGGGCACGAGCCAGCTGGGCGTTGCGTTCGACGGCCTCACGCTTCTCAGCGATCTGGCGTGCCGTGCGGTCATCCTCGATGACGAGGAAGGTGTCGCCCGCGCGGGGCACGGTCGACAGACCCTGCACCTGAACGGGACGAGCCGGAGCGGCTTCCGCGACGGCGTTGCCGTCCTCATCCGACATGGCGCGAACCTTGCCGTAGGCGGTACCCGCGACGATCGAGTCACCGACGCGAAGGGTTCCGGACTGGATGAGCACGGTTGCCACCGCGCCGCGACCCTTGTCCAGACGTGCCTCGATGGCGACACCGCGGGCGTCCTTGTTCGGGTTTGCGCGCAGGTCGAGACCGGCGTCTGCTGTCAGCAGCACGGCGTCGAGCAACTTGTCGATGCCGATGTTGTTCAGCGCGGACACGTCGACGAACATCGTCTCGCCGCCGTACTCTTCGGCGACCAGGCCGAACTCGGTGAGCTGCTGGCGAACCTTTGCGGGGTTTGCGCCTTCCTTGTCCACCTTGTTGACGGCCACGACGATCGGCACGTTGGCCGCCTGAGCGTGGTTGAGCGCCTCAACGGTCTGCGGCATGATGCCGTCGTCCGCTGCGACAACCAGGATCGCGATGTCCGTCACCTGGGCACCACGTGCACGCATGGCGGTGAACGCCTCGTGGCCCGGGGTGTCGATGAAGGTGATGGCGCGCTCGAGACCCTCGTGCTCCGTCCAGACCTGGTACGCACCGATGTGCTGGGTGATTCCACCCGCCTCACCCGCGACGACGTTGGCCTTGCGGATCGCGTCGAGGAGCTTCGTCTTACCGTGGTCGACGTGGCCCATGACGGTCACGACCGGCGGACGAATCTCGAGGTCGGCATCATCCTCGTCTTCGAGCTCCTGGTCGAGGTCGATGTCGAAGCCGCTCAGCAGCTCGCGATCCTCATCCTCAGGAGACACCATCTGGATCTTGAAGCCGAGCTCCTCGCCGAGCACCTCGAAGGTTGCCTCGTCGAGCGACTCCGTCGCCGTTGCCATCTCACCGAGGTGGAACAGCACGGTAACGAGGTTTCCGGGGCTGGCATCGATCTTGTCTGCGAAGTCCGTGATGGATGCTCCGCGACGAAGCCGAACTACCGTCTTGCCGTCGCCGCGCGGGACGCTGACGCCACCGAGCGACGGAGCTTCGCGCAGCTCGAATTCTGCCCTCTTCGTGCGCTTCGACTTGCGGGCCTTGCTCTTGCCGCCACCGCGACCGAAGGCACCAGCGGTACCACCGCCGGGTCCACGACCGCGACCGCCGCCGCCACCTGGACGGGGAGCGCCGAAGCCTGGGGCACCGGCGCCTGCACCAGCACCGGGAGCACCTGGCCGCTGGAAGCCACCGCCTGCAGGACGACCTGCGCCGCCCGGACGCTGCTGGAACGGAGCGCTGCCGCCCGGCCGCTGGCCGAAGCCACCCGGACGTGCGCCCTGGCCCGCACCACCAGGACGCGGTGCGCCTGGGCGAGGAAGACCTGGGCGTGGGATCGAGCCCGGAGTCGGAGCGCCTGGACGCTGCATCCCCTGGTTACTCGCGAACGGGTTGTTACCCGGGCGCGGTGTTCCCGGGCGCTGCATGCCCTGGTTACTCGCGAAGGGGTTGTTCCCGGGACGCGGTGTACCCGGACGGGGAATGCTGCCCGTCGTCGGGTGAGCCTCGTCAACGGCGGGAGCTGCGGCGGGCTGTGAGCTGGACGCTGCGGGCGCGTGGGGTGCAGCGGCATGTGCCTCAGCTGCGGCCTGGCGCTCTGCGACAGTAAGTGGTGCGGGAGCCACCGGGGCTTCATCCGCCGGCTCTGCGACTGCGACGGGCGCCTTCACGGCGGCCGGGCGCGGTGCAGCGGCCTTGGGCGCCGCAGCCGATGCGGCTGCTGGCTTGATGCCATCCGCCTCGAGTGCAGCCTTCAGGCGGCGCGCGACAGGCGGCTCAATGCTTGAGGAAGGTCCCTTGACGTATTCGCCCATTTCTTTGAGCTTGTCGAGGGCTACCTTGCTATCGATGCCGAGTTCTGCGGCAACTTCGTGTACGCGTGGTTTGACGGCCACTTCTCTCCTTGTTCGGGCCTGCACCCGAACAGGGGCAGACCATTAGTGACGGACGGGTCTCATTTCGAGCCGCTCATTAGTTGTCCATTGGTCAATCAGCCGTTTCTTAGATGGGCTAGGGCAAGAATCTGTGTGGCATCCAGCGTGCCGGTCACTCGAAGCGCTCGGCCAAAAGCTTTGCGCGTGATCGCTTTCTCGACACATGCGGGACTGGGATGCACCCACGCGCCGCGGCCAGGAAGGATTGCGGACGGATCCGGAATCACGACCCCGTTCTGCGCGACGACCCGAAGTAATGCGGGCTTTTCGACGCGAGCACGGCAACCGAGGCAGGTTCTAACAGTATCCATGATACCCCCGTTTGTCTGGCGCCGCCGCCCCTGCGGCGCTGGTGCGCGCTCGGAATCGCGTCTGCGGCGCGGGCGCGCCTTGCCCCGATTGGCTCGGCTTCGCCTCGCGCGCGCTCACAACCCAAGTATCGTTCGGAACGGAAGCGCCCCGCGAGCAGCGAAGCTGTGAGCCAATCGCTCCAAGGCGCCGCCGGCGTCGCCGGCGTGATTCCCCGGGCGCACATGGCGCCGCAGGGGCGGCGGCGCCTAAACGTTAAAGAATGAAAGGCCCCGGATGCTTCGCAGCTTGCGCCGCTCCGCTTTCGAAGCCTTTCTTCTACGGTTCGGGTTGCCCCTTGCCGTTGAGATGAATTTACTCCTATGAGGATTCCGCACAACCCCTAAAGTCTCGCTAGATACTTGAAGGTCTGTGTTTCTTTTGGGCGCCGCCGCCCCTGCGGCGCCCGTGCGCGCTGGGAGCCGTGCCGGCGGCGCTCATGCGCCCTGGCACGCCTGCTCGGCTTTGCCTCGCGCGCGCCTTCCACTCAAGATTCAAGAATAGAGTCTGGCTGGATGTCTATGCGGGCGCCGGTCAGCTTGGCGGCCAGGCGGGCGTTCTGGCCCTCCTTGCCGATCGCAAGCGACAGCTGGTAGTCGGGAACGAGTGCGCGCACCGCCTTCAGCGACTCGTCGATCACATACGCGCTGGTCACCTTTGCCGGGGAAAGCGCGTTCGCAACGAAGGTCGCGAGGTCGTTCGAGTAGTCGACGATGTCGATCTTCTCGTTGTTCAACTCCGCCGTAACCGCGCGAACGCGCTGGCCGAGCTCGCCGATGCACGCACCCTTCGCATTGACTCCCGGTTGCGTCGCGCGCACAGCGATCTTGGTGCGGTGACCCGCTTCTCGGGCGAGCGAGGTGATCTCGACGACACCGCTGGCGATCTCCGGAACCTCGAGCGCAAAGAGCTTGCGAACGAGCGACGGATGAGTGCGGCTCACCGTGATTTGCGGCCCCTTGAGCCCCTTCGCCACGCTGGTCACGTATACGCGGATGCGCGTGCCGTGCGCGTACTCCTCGCCGGGTACCTGCTCTTCTGGCGGAAGTATCGCCTCTACCGTTCCGAGGTCGACGTGGATCATCCGCGGGTTCGGGCCCTGCTGGATGATGCCGGCGACGATGTCGCCCTCACGTCCGCGGAATTCGCCGAGCACGTGATCATCCGCAATGTCTCGAAGACGCTGGTTGATGACCTGTTTGGCGGCGAAAGCGGCAATGCGGCCGAAGTCGCTCGGTTCCTCGACGGCCTCGCCGATCACGTTTCCGTCTTCGTCGAGTTCTTCGACGAACACTGTGACGTGCCCGGTCTTCTGGTTCAACTCGACGCGGGAGGCCGGGATCGGCGGCTCGCCTGCGGGCCGATGCGCTGCGGCTTTCTCGTCCGGCGCGCCAACGTGCTTCAGGTATGCGGTGTGAATGGCCTGTTCAATGATCTGCACGAGTTCGTCGAACGGAATGTCGCGCTCACGTTCCATGAGGCGCAGCACGCTCAGGTCAATGTCCACTGAGGGCCTCCACTATTCAGATCTTCTTACCGCGCATACCGGTCTGCGGTGCTGCTTGAGACTCTAAGGTACCAGTGACCGAGCGACCTCGATGGGCTTAGCGCTGCGCCGCGCGGAGTTCATCCGCGAGCGCGTCGATTTTCACCGCGCGCTTCTCACCGCTGCGGCGATCCCAGAGCTCGACGCTGCCCTCCGCGGCATCCCGTCCGACTATGACGATGAGGGGCACCCCGATGAGTTCCGCATCGCCGAACTTGACGCCGGGCGAGACCTTCGGCCGGTCATCGAAGAGCACGTCGAAGTGATCTGCTTCGAGCGTCTCGACCAGCCGCTCCGCGACCTGGTACACGACATCCTCGCGTCCAGCTGCTACGACGTGGACGTCGTATGGGCTGATGTTCGTGGGCCAGATGAGGCCCTTGTCGTCGTTGTTCGCTTCTGCGATGACCGCCATGACGCGCGTAACGCCGAGCCCGTACGAGCCCATGGTGACGGTGACCAGCTTGCCGTTTTCGTCAAGCACCTTGAGCCCAAGAGCGTCTGCGTACTTGCGCCCGAGCTGGAAGACGTGGCCGATCTCCATGCCGCGTGCGAGTTCGACCGGCCCGGAACCGTCAGGTGCCGGATCGCCCGCCAGCACTTCTGCAATCTCGACCGTTCCGTCTGCCGCGAAATCACGACCGGCGACCAGGCCAAAGACGTGCTCGCCCGGCACGTTTGCGCCCGTGATCCAGCCAGACCCGTCGGAGACGCGTGGGTCGGTGAAATAACGGATGCCCGTGGCCGAGTCTTCGCCGAGAAGCGCACCGGTCGGCGTCCACGGTCCGATGTAACCCTTCACAAGGCTCGGAGTGTTCGAGTCCGCCTCGAGCCGTAGGAAGTCCGCCTCGGTCGCTGTTTCCACTTCGGCCGGCGCGAACGCCACCTCCGCGCGCTTCATGTCCACCTCGCGGTCGCCCGGCAGGCCGACGACGACGACCTCACGGGTCTCATCGAGGTGCGTGAGCGCGAGCACGACATTCTTGAGTGTGTCTGCTGCGGTCCACGCGCGGCCATCCGGGCGCGGGTGCTTCTCGTTTGCGACATCCACCAGCGCGGTGATCGTTGCGGAGTCCGGCGTGGGCAGCACCTCTGCCGGCGTCAGCTTCTCGTAGGAGCGGGCGGCGGGCGCCTCGGTTGTGAATGCCTCGACGTTGGCCGCGTAACCACCAGCTGAGCGAACGAACGTGTCTTCGCCGATGGGGGTCGGGTGCAGGAATTCCTCGCTGCGCGATCCACCCATGGCGCCCGCGTCGGCCTGAACGATGACGTAGTCGAGCCCGAGGCGGGTAAAGATGCGCTCGTAAGCGTCGCGCTGCTTCTGGTAGCTAACATCCAGACCCGCATCGGATGCGTCGAAGGAGTACGCATCCTTCATGGAGAATTCGCGACCGCGCAGCAGGCCAGCGCGCGGACGAGCTTCGTCGCGGAACTTATCCTGGATTTGGTAGATGGTGAGCGGAAGATCCTTGTACGAGCTGTAGAGGTCTTTCACCAGCTGTGTGAAGGCTTCCTCGTGGGTGGGCGCGAGGAGGTAGTCGGCGCCCTTGCGGTCCTTCAGTCGGAAGATGTTGTCACCGTATTCTTCCCAGCGGCCGGTGATCTCGTACGCCTCGCGCGGTTGGAGTGCCGAGAACAGCACCTCCTGCGCACCCGCGGCCTCCATCTCCTCGCGGACGATGGCCTCGATCTTGCGACGAACCTTCAGCCCGAGCGGCAGCCAGGTGAAGACACCCGCGGCAAGCCGACGGATGTAGCCGGCCCGAATCAAGAGGCGGTGGCTGGCGACCTCGGCCTCAACCGGATCCTCGCGGAGCGTGCGGACAAAGAGTTCGGAGAGGCGAGAAGACACGCGCCAATTCTACTGAGCGCAAAAGCGCCCGCTTGCGCGCGGGCCCTGGGGCATGGGTGAGCCCCGGGAAAGGGCCTCCCCCGGGGCTCCAGATTTGCAGACTGTTCGGGCCGCTAATCGTCTTTTAAGGCTAGCCCGGCACGCTCACGCGGTAAGCCCCCAAGGTGGGGTCAGGGCGCAGGGCGCCGCAGGGGCGGCGGCGCCCAACAGGCACAGGTTCTTGCCTGAGCGGCTGAACCTGATCTAAGCAGTTACAACCTCAGGGCTTCCAATTTCTCCCGCTGGCATCTCCGCCGCGAGGCGATTGGCTTCCTCGATTAGGGTCGCGACGATCTCCGACTCTGGCACGGTCTTGATGACCTCACCCTTGACGAAGATCTGGCCCTTGCCGTTGCCGCTCGCGACACCGAGGTCTGCCTCGCGGGCCTCCCCCGGGCCGTTGACGACGCATCCCATGACGGCAACGCGCAGCGGAACCGTCATACCCTCGAGCCCCGCCGTGACGTCGTTCGCGAGGGTGTAGACGTCGACCTGGGCGCGCCCGCAGCTGGGGCACGACACGATCTCGAGCTTGCGCTCTCGCAAGTTGAGCGACTGCAGGATTTGCAGGCCGACCTTGACCTCCTGCGCCGGTGGCGCAGACAGGGAGACCCGAATGGTGTCGCCGATACCCTCCGAAAGCAGGATGCCGAAGGCGGTCGCGCTCTTGATGGTGCCCTGGAACTCCGGACCAGCTTCCGTCACGCCGAGGTGCAGCGGCCAGTCCCCGCGCTCGGCCAGCAGGCGGTACGCCTTCACCATGATGATCGGATCGTTGTGCTTCACCGAGATCTTGAAGTCGTGGAAGTCGTGCTCCTCGAAGAGGCTCGCCTCCCACACCGCGCTCTCCACGAGCGCTTCCGGCGTCGCCTTGCCATACTTCTGCAGAATGCTCGGTTCGAGCGAGCCGGCATTCACGCCGATTCGCAGACTGACGCCAGCATCCTTCGCCGCCTTCGCGATCGCGCCGACCTGGTCATCGAACTTGCGGATGTTGCCCGGGTTGACCCGCACGGCCGCACACCCGGCATCGATCGCCTGGAAGACGTACTTCGGCTGGAAGTGGATGTCCGCGATGACGGGTATCTGGCTCTTCTTGGCGATGATGGGCAGGGCATCTGCATCATCCTGGCTCGGCACGGCGACGCGAACGATGTCACATCCGGATGCCGTCAACTCAGCGATCTGCTGCAGGGTCGCATTGATGTTGGTCGTCGGAGTGGTGCACATCGACTGGACGCTGATCTGCGCGTCACCGCCGACAAGAACCTTGCCGACCCTGATCTGGCGAGACTTGCGTCTGGGGGCGAGAACTTCGCGGGCTTTGGGCAGACCTAGATTCACAGCTGGCACGGGTTAACCCTACTTCTGCGACTGGGCCATCGCCGGGCTCAACCGGTGAGACTGACAGGCTTGATCAGGTCGGCAACGATCAGCAGTGCGCTCATCGCGACGAAGATCGCGACGACGACGTAGGTGATGGGCATCGCACGAGCGATGTCGACAGGTCCGGGCTTCTTGCGGCCGAAGAGCCTGGCGAACGCGTTGCGAATCGCCTCCCACAGCGCTCCGACCACGTGGCCACCGTCCAGCGGCAGCAACGGCAGCATGTTCAACGCGAACAGTGCGAAGTTCAGGCTCGCCAGCAGGCCAAGGATCGTGTAGACCTTGTCCTTCACCGGAACGCCGGTCATGGATGACACCGTGCCGATCGCACGGCCGACACCGACCACGCTGACCGGGCTGCCGGGGGCTCTCGGCGCAGAAGTGAAGACCGCGTTCCAGACACCGACAAGGTTGGTCGGGAGCTTCCCGAGCGCCGCGAAGGTTGAACCGACCTGAGCACCCGCGGTGGGCAACACAGCGGTGATCGGCTGGGGAATGAGTGAGTCGCCGAGCCCAACGCCGATAGCACCGAGTGAACTGACGATGGGCTGCCCCTCGGTAGTCGACATCGGGACACCGGACGCGTCAAGCTGGTCGCGCTTCACCTTCACCGGCGTAGTCGTAATCGTCATCTGGTGGCCGTCGCGCAGCACCACCAGGGTGATGGGTTCGTTGGCCGACTGCTGGATGAGCGCGGTGGCCTGGGCGGTCGACGGGTACTTCACGCCCTTCACGCTGATGAGAACGTCGCCCTTCTTGATGCCCGCAACCTTGGCGGGCGAAGGCGCATCGGTCGAGACGCACTTGCTTGTGCCCGTCGGGTCTGTCGGCACGCACGCGCCGACGGTTGCGATCGTTGCCACCGGTGCACCGAAACCGCAGATGAGGACGGCGGTGATCGCGATACCGATCAACAGGTTCATGAACGGGCCGGCGACCATGATGATGATGCGCTTCCACGGCGATGCGTTGTAGAACGCCCTGGATTCGTCCGTGCCATCCATCGTTGCAGCGCTCGCATCGCGCGCATCCTGCACGACGGCGCGGAAGAACGCACGATTGCGGGTGTCGTCCTGCTTGGAAATTTCGCCATCCGCGGTCTTCCGAGGAGGGAACATGCCAGCCATGGAAATGTAGCCGCCGAGAAGCACGGCTTTGATTCCGTATTCGGTCTCACCGCGCTTGAACGACCACAGCGTCTTGCCGAATCCGACCATGTACTGCGAGACCCTGACGCCGAAGAGTTTGGCGAAGCTCAGGTGCCCGAGTTCGTGCAGCGCGACCGAAATCACCAGTCCGATGATGAAGATGACGACGCCGAAGACGAAGAGCAGGACAGTTTCCACGGGCACAAGGCTAACGTGCGCGGTCTTTGAACTGCCTGAACCTTAGCTGTTAGGCAGAGATGAGTCGATCGGCCTCAGCGCGCGCCCAGGCCTCTGCCTCGAGCACCCCCTCGAGCGTGGTTTCGCCGCCGTCGTGCCGGTCGCTGTGGAGGTCAACGACGCGCGCGATGGTATCCACGATGTCGAGGTAGCGCGCCCGTCCGGCGTGGAACGCCGCGACGGCACTCTCGTTCGCAGCGTTGAAGACCGCTGGATACGTGCCGCCGGCACGACCGACGGACTTGGCGAGCTCGATCGCCGGGAACGCTTCGTTATCGAGCGGTTCGAAGGTCCACTGGCTCGCCGTCGTCCAGTCGAGCGGGATGCCGACGCCTTCGACCCGGTTCGGCCAGTCCAGGCCGAGAGAAATCGGCAGCCGCATGTCAGGAGGGCTCGCCTGAGCCAGCGTCGACCCATCGACGAATTCCACCATGGAGTGCACGATCGACTGCGGATGAACCGTCACGACGATGTCGTCGTAGTCGACGTCGAACAGAAGGTGTGCCTCGATCACCTCGAGCCCCTTGTTGACCAGCGTCGCGGAATTCGTTGTGACGACGAGGCCCATATTCCAGGTCGGGTGTGCCAGCGCCTGCGCTGGCGTGACATCCGCGAGGCTGTCCCGGCTTCGTCCTCGGAACGGGCCGCCGGATGCCGTGAGCACAAGCCGCGCGACCTCGGCGTGAGTGCCGCTGCGGAGTGCCTGCGCTATCGCGGAATGCTCAGAGTCGACCGGAACGATCTGGCCGGGTTTTGCGATCGCCTTCACGAGGTCGCCGCCGACGATGAGGCTCTCCTTGTTCGCGAGCGCGAGGGTCTTGCCGGTCTCGAGAGTGGCGAGCGTCGAACCGAGTCCGACGGAACCGGTGATCCCGTTCAGCACGACGTCGGCATCAACTGTTCGCACCAGCTGCTCGGCCTCATCCGCTCCGAGGGCGACATCCGCGACGCGGAACGCGGCCGCCTGCGTTTCGACCAGTTCGCGGTTCGAGCCCGCAGCGAGGCCGACAATCTCAAACCGGTCGGGGTGAGCGGCAACGACCTCGAGCGCCTGGACGCCGATCGAACCGGTCGAACCAAGAACAATCACCCTGCGCACGTAGCTCACGTTACTGTGTGCCCGCACGCAGGGTCATTGTCGATGAAGCACTATGGACTAGCTGAGGCCCAGGATGTCCACGACGAAGACGAGGTCGTCGGTGCCCTTGATGCCGGCGGCCGCGCTGCCCGTGGGGCCGTAGCCATCTGCCGGCGGGATCACGACGAGTACGCGTGAGCCTACAGTCTGGCCCTCGAGCGCCTTCTTGAAGCCTGGGACGACCTGACCCGTGTTGAACGTCGCGGGCGAGCCAGATGCGTAGGTGTCATTGCCGGAGACAACCTTGCCGGTGCGCCAGAGCACGAGCTGGTAGTTCACGATGACGTTGGCATTGGCGGGAACCTTCGCGCCCGTGCCCTTGATCAGGGTCTCTTCTTCGAACTTGCTTGGCTGCGTCGCCTTCGGGATCGTGATGGTCGGCAGCCCCTTCGAGCTGAAGTCAACCTTCGGGAAACCGGGCTGGGCGGCCTCTGCCGTTCCCTTCGCGGTCTTCAGCGCTGCAGGCGAAGCCGCCGAGACGGTCTTGACGTCTGCGACGAAGACCATCTCGTCCTTGGCCCCAATGCCGAGGTCGGTCGAACCCGTGCTGCTGAAAGCATCCGCGGGAGGGATGACACCGACCACGCGAGTTCCAACCTGCGAGCACTCGAGCGTCTTGACGAGGCCTGGCAGGAACTTCTTGGCGTCCATCGTGAATTCAACGGGCTGGCCGTCGAAGCCCGTCGACGTGAGCTTCTTACCGGTCGTGCCGTTGTAGATCACGAAGTCGGCAGTGACCTTCTTGCCCTTGGATGCGACCGCACCCTTGCCCTGGGTGATGACGGTACGCTCGGTCGACTTGGCGGACTCGATGGGAGCCTTCACCTTCACCGTCGGCGTCTTGCCGAAGTTCTTCGAGACGGTAATGGCCGCGGACGCGTCACCCGACTTGGTCGGGGTGCAACCATTCACGGACGCTGACGTCGTGCCGGTCGAACAAGCGGTCAGGGTTGCTGCGAGGGCAGCGACGACAACGAGGGCCGCAATTTTGCGCACGAGTGAGTACCTTCCGGGGTGGAGTGGAGGAAAAGCGAAGAAACCAAAGTCGGCCTCTAGTGTGCCCTATCTGGCTGGGTGACGCCTGCCAGCGAGCCCAGTGACCGCTATCAATCGGCGTTACGCGGTGATGATCGTCACGTCGTGATGCAGGGGAAAGTTGATGGATGCGGCGATGAAACACAGCTCACTCGCCTCGTGATGCAACGAGTTCGCGAGCTCCGGATCGCCGGCTGCGATGGTCACGACGGGGTGGAGTGTCACTTCTGTGAAGTGTCCGCCGCCGTTGTTCGTCTGGAGCATCGTTCCGGTCGTCGCATCCGTGTATGAGGTCACGACGATCCCCTTGGTCGCCGCAACGTGCAGGTAGCTGAGCATGTGGCACTCGCTGAGCGCGGCCAGAAGCAACTCCTCGGGGTTCCAGCGATCGGTATCGCCCCGGAACGCCCGGTCGGCGGAACCCTCGATCGACGGCTTTCCTACGGCGCTGATCGCGTTCTCGCGACCGTAGGACTTGTAGTCGCTCGTTCCCGTGCCTCGGTTGCCCAGCCACTCGACTGACACCCCGTAGGAATGCTGGATCTCCACCCCGGTAGCCCTCCTTCACTAGGGACATAAACTTGGCTTCATTATGACCGACACACTCTCGGCCCCTGCTGGCAGCGTCGCCCAGGAGCGCAAAATCGTCACCTCTATTCCCGGACCGAAGTCCCTCGCCCTCCACGAACGTCGACTTGCCGTCGTTCCGAAGGGCGTGAACTCGGCGCTACCCGCCTACATCGAACGTGCGCACGGCGCCATCCTTGTTGACGTAGATGGCAACCAGTTCATCGACCTCGGCGCCGGTATCGGTGTGACCACCATCGGACACACGGATGATGCCGTCGTGGCTGCCGCGTCCACGCAGGTCGCCGCACTCACCCACGCCGCCTTCACGATCTCGCCGTACGAGGGCTACGTTCGAGTCGCCGAGCTGCTCGCCGAACACACGCCAGGCGCCCACGAGAAAAAGACCGTGCTGCAGAACTCGGGTGCGGAGGCCGTCGAGAATGGCGTGAAGATTGCCCGCAAGTACACGGGGCGCGGTGGCGTCGCGGTGCTCGACCACGCGTATCACGGGCGCACCAGCCTGACCATGGCCATGACCTTCAAGGCCATGCCGTACGCATCCGGCTTTGGACCGTTCCCTGGCGACGTCTATCGCGCTCCCAACTCGTACCCGTTCCGAGACGGTCTGAGCGGAGCCGATGCGGCCAAACGCACGATCAGCTACCTCGAGAAGTCGGTTGGCGCGTCGGACTTGGCGTGCCTGATCGTCGAGCCCATCCAGGGTGAGGGTGGTTTCCAGGTTCCGGCCGATGGGTACCTTCCCGCGCTGCAGGAGTGGTGCACCGCCAACGGCGTCGTCTTCATCGCGGACGAGATCCAGAGCGGCATGGCGCGCACGGGCGCATGGTTTGCCAGCGAACACTTCGGGGTCGTGCCAGACATGGTGCTGTCCGCCAAGGGAATAGCCGGCGGTCTGCCGCTCTCCGCGATCACGGCGCGTGCTGAGATCATGGATGCCGCCCACCCGGGTGGCCTCGGTGGCACGTTCGGCGGTAACCCCGTTTCCTGCGCCGCCGCCATTGCGGTGTTCGAGCAGATTGAGACTCGGGGAGTCCTCGCGAGGGCGGCCGCCATCGGCGACATCCTGCGCACCAGTCTTCTCGAGCTGCAGGGCAAATACGACATCATCGGTGACGTTCGCGGTATCGGTGCGATGCAGGCGATCGAGCTCGTGCAGCCCGGCGGCCTCGAGGCCAACGCGGAGGCGCTCGGCAAGATCGTCTCGTACGCCGCACAGCATGGCGTGTTGCTGCTCACGGCTGGCACATACGGCAACGTGCTGCGCTTCCTACCGAGCCTCGCGATCAGCGACGACCTCCTGCGTGATGCGCTCGGCGTGCTCGACGAGGCCCTGGGCACCCTGTAGCCCGTCCCCTCCTCGTGAGTTGCCCACTTCTGCTGGGTTTGCGCGCCGCTACTCAGCAGAAGTGGGCGACTCACGCCATGCTGTGGAACCAAACCGCGGGCTGCGGGAGCCTTGGCGAAGACTTCGTGCGTGACACACGGACCCGACCCCGCTCCCCTGCCCGGTGAACTGCCCCAACAGTTCAGGGTGTCGGACGCAAACGGTGCCGGACTGCCTGAGCATCGCCTCCGCGCCGCCGACCTTGATCGTCAGTTCTGGGGGCTGAGGTCGACGAAAGTGGCCGAGGATCTTGTCTCACGCAGTCAACTCCTCCAGCTGAGAATGCCCGAACACGCATTCTTCAGCCACGTCACTGCAGCACAGCTCTACGGAATCCCAGTGCCGCTTGGGTATCAGTCCTCGAGCATCCTCCATGTGAGCGTCCCCGCTCCGGCCCGTGCACCACACGCGGCTGGCTTGCAAGGGCATGCAATCACAATCGAGCCAGCGGATGCGACGAAATTACTCGGGATTCGGGTATCGAGCGTCGCGCGGACGTGGTGCGATCTCTCCACTCAGCTCTCACTGCACAATCTTGTCGCGGCCGGCGACTACATCATCCGGCGGGATGCTCCGCTCGCCAGCCGCGCGACGCTGCGAGCGGCAGTGAACGGATTCCAGGGACGGCGTGGTCTGCCACTGCTCGTCGCGGCTCTGGAACTACTCCACGATCGCGCGGAGTCCGCGCCCGAATCGATCCTCCGGGTAATGCTTCGCCAGGCTGGCTTCCCAGATCCACGGGTCAATTACGTGGTGACTGATCGCTTCGGCGCATTCCTCGCGCGAACGGACCTTTTCATCGAGGAGTACAAACTCGTACTCGAGTATCAGGGCGACTACCACCGAAAGAGTCGCGAGCAGTTCCGCTCAGATATGACGCGGCGGTCGAAACTCGAGGCTGAGGGCTTGCGGTTCATGGAGATCAACGGTGACGATCTCCACGATCCCGCGGAAGTAATGCAACGCATCCGGAAGCTCGTCGGTCTGGTGTGAGTTGCCCATTTCTGCTGGGTTCGCGCGCTCCAACTCAGCAGATCTGGGCAACTCACGAAATAACGGACGGGCTACGCGCCGAGGAGGACGCCCTGGAACTCTGTGTTGTACCGGTTCTGTTCGTCGTCCGTAAGTGTGCGGAAGATGTGCACTTTGGCGAGCGTGTCGTCGTTCGGGAAGATGAGTTGGTCGTCGACCAGCGATGGGTCGACTTTCGCCATGGCCTCTTTGGCACCCTCGACGGGCGTGATGTAGTTGACGTAGGCCGCGACCATCGCGGCAATCTCCGGTTCGTAGTAGAAGTTGATGAGCTTCTCGGCGTTCGCCCTCTCACTCGAACCGATCGGGATCATGAAGTTGTCGCTCCAGAGCGTTCCGCCAGTGTTGGGAATCGAGAAAGCGAACTTCGCGCTTCCCACCTCCGCATTGAGCGCCTCGACGTCACCGGACCAGCCGATCGCGGCGATCGTCTTGCCACTCTTCAGGTCGTCCGCGTATGAGTTCCCTTTGATCGCACGAATCTGACCGCTGTGTACGTGCTCGGTCAATTCGTCGATGGCCTTGCGGAACTCGCTGTCGCCCCACTTCTTGCTCGAGACCGTCGTACCCTGCGCCATCATGATGAGGCCGATCGTGTCGCGCCATTCGGAGAGCGCACCCACCTTGCCGTGCAGCGCGGGCGCCCACAGGTCGGCCACCTCTGCGAGGCCGTTTGGCAACAGTTCCTGGTTCCAGACCAAGCCACCGAAGCCGCTCTGCCACGGGAGCGAGTAGCTGCGACCCGGGTCGAAGTCGGGGTTCTTGAGGCT
>DASXNG010000196.1:0-6169 GCA_036495225.1 Galbitalea sp. | reverse complement strand
CCGCCTCCGTAGCTCAGGGGATAGAGCAGGACCCTTCTAATGTCTTGGCCGCAGGTTCGAATCCTGCCGGGGGCACTGTTCGACGACCGTCATGTGTCGGGTCGACTGGCTCCTCACTTGGAACTGATTCCTGCCCGCCAGCGCTGGGTGCCGGTAGCGTTGCACCGTGCTGAAACAGGTCGCGGACGGTGTGCTTATCCACGTGAGCGAGTTCTGCCAGAGCAATGCCATTGTCGTGCGGGGCGAGGCCGGCGTGTTGCTCATCGACCCCGGGGTGCACGGGGACGAAATGGTCTGCCTGACGAAGGATGTCTCCGATTTGGGCCAGACCGTCGTGGCTGGCTTCTCCACGCATCCTCATTGGGACCACCTGCTCTGGCATGCCGGCTTCGGCGATGCGCCCCGCTACGCCACGGGTCTCGCCGCGACTACTGCGAAAGAGCGGCTGGCTGGCGGCATCGATGCGCGCCGGTTCGGTATTCCCGAGCAGGTGCCGCTTGACCTGCTCGGTCTCATCACCGGCCTGCCGGCCGAGGCGACTCACATACCTTGGGGTGGCCCGGATGTCCGGATCATCGAGCATCGAGCGCACGCCCCAGGGCATGCTGCGCTGCTGATCGAGGAACGCGGGGTTCTCGTCGCCGGCGACATGCTCTCCGATGTCTTTATGCCAATGCTCGACTTGAACGGCACCGCCGACCCGATCGGCGATTACCTCACCGCGCTGCAACTAATGGAGGGGCTGGCGGGCGAAGTCGAGGTCATCGTCCCCGGCCACGGGTCTGTCTGTGGAGCAGATGAGCTAAGCGCTCGCATCGGTCTGGATCGGGAGTACCTGCGTGTTTTGCGCGACGGCGATGATTTCAGCGACCCGCGCATCGGACCATCGGCCAAGCCGGGCTGGGACTGGGTGAGCGGCGTCCACGATCGACAGCTCGCGAATTTCGCCCGTGCGCAACAGCAAGAGCGCACATCACGATCGTGAGACAGAGATTCACGGGGCGAATATACGCCCCGTGAATCAACCTGAAAGAACCGCTAGATCCCCAGCGCCTTCGCCTTCGCCGCAGCAAACTCATCGTCGGACAGCACGCCCTGGTTGTGCAGCTGCGCCAATTTCTCCAGTTGCGCCATGGTCGGGTCCTCCGGCGGAGGTGGCGGCGGCGCGTATGCAGCCTGCTGCTGATACGCGGCCTCCTGCGCCTGCTGTTGGGCCAGCGCGTCGTTCGCTTCCTGCTTGTGCTGCTGGTGGGCACTGACCCCGCCCACCACGGCAGTAGCCGTTCCGGCGACCACCGCCGTGCGTGCCATGGTGCCCACAAGTCCTGGGCGCCCCATACGTCGCATCATCTGAATGCTTCCTCTCGAGTGAAGTGGTTGAGTCCGGTGTTATTGGAGGGCCGCTACGGCCTCGAGTACTTCTTCGACGACCGCGCCCGGTACGCTCACCCTTTCGAGCATCACGCCGCCTGCGTCGACGATGGAGTCTCGAAGTGGCTTCACCCAGGTGTGTTCGAAGACGAGGATCGCTGCGGAGGTGTTCGGCTCGAGCGCGGCCGTGAACTCCGCGACATCCTCGTCCGAAATCAGGCCGTTAGGGCCGGATACCAACTCGGCGAGTGCCGCGACGTCGGAGTCCGCACCGATTTCATCGAACTCGTAAGTGTCGACAGCGCCGTCCGCATCAATGCGGATGAAGACCCCGTCAACGATGCTCACGGTGCCGTTTTCGACGACCTTCGCGAGCTCGGGAAGGATTTTGCCGGTGAAGTTATTTTCGGGGAATCCGATAACGACAACCTCGATTGGGCCGAGCGTCATGTGTGCCTCCTGGCGTCTTGTCTTATGTTGATTTGAGGTTAGGTCGCGGGCGAATCGAGCGGATGTTTGCGGGTCGATCTCACCCAATTTGTGTTACCCGGCCGGGTGTGACGTCGAAGGTCAGGCAAGTTCCGATGCCTCGATTCGACCCGATTGGACGGCTTGGACGAAAGTCTCGTAGTCGCGATCGTTTTGGTCCGCATAGTCGCGTGCGAAGTCGGAGATTGCGTCATCGAAGCGATCACTGTCACCCAGGTACGCGGCGATCGCGATGCGGTCTCCGGCGCGGGCGTGAGCTCGCGCGAGCGTCTGGCCGCACAGGTTCGCGTAGGTTTTTGCGCCGGCAGCACGTGCGCCGTCGATGTTGACGGAACCCTTCCAGTCGGCGAGTTGCCGAAAGTAGTAATCGCGTATTTCGCCGCTGATCGCCGGAACTGTGTGCCAGCCGAGGAAGATGTCGCTGGCCGACTGCATGAGGCGCTGTCCCCGCACAACTCGTTCGCCGTGGCTGGCGTATTTGCTGGGTTTGAGGAATCGCTCGAGCACCGATTCCTGGGCCTCCTTGGCCTGGAGCAGCAGGACATCCTTGTCGTCGCGACCGGTGAAGAGCACAATCCATGCTCGAGTTCCGACACTGCCAACCCCAACGACTTTGAGAGCCAGGTGCACGTAGTCGAACTCTTCGATCGGATGTCTGTCACCCGGAAGTGTCTCCTGGTAGGCAGCAATGAGCCCGCGCATCCACTGGATTCGTTGTTCGCGAGTGACCGCGAGTGGTTCGAGATCTTCGATGGGAACGATGAGTGGCGGGTCGGCGAGGATGCGGCGTTCACCATTCACGGTGCCGACCAGCTTCTTGAGGGCCCGCGTGCTATCGCGCGTTTTGGCCTTCGCAATGACTTGCTCGGCTGTTTCGACCTGCCGCTGACCTGCGCTGTCATCTCGAGTCTCGTTGCGCACAAGCTCCGTCAGCTTCTCGGCATCGAGATGGTCGTACCAGGCCTCGAGCACCCCGGACCGCGCCGCGATGTTCATGCGCTCGCGATATCCGCGGGCAACGGCGCGGGTGGCCGAGCGACGCTGAGCCTCCGTGTAGCCATTCGAGCGACCGGCGATCTCAAAACTCGCTGCCAGTCGTTTGACGTCCCACTCCCACGGCCCGGGAAGAGTCTCGTCGAAGTCGTTGATGTCGAAAACGAGGTCACGTTCGGGCGATGCGAACACGCCAAAGTTGGAGAGGTGAGCGTCACCGCAGAGCTGCACTTCGATGCCGGAGGTCGGCGTCGTCGCGAGATCGGCCGCCATGATGAGCGCCGCGCCACGGTAGAAGGTGAATGGCGAGACCATCATTCGTGCGTGACGCAGGGGCACGAGGTCGGGAAGCCGCGAGGTCGCCTGTTCCTCGAGGAGTGCTACCGGATCCGCGCGGTGGTCTGGCGGAGCCCAGACGCCATGGCTGGTCCGCGGCGCGTTCGCCCGACCCGCTCGACCAGCGAGCCAGCGTTCTTCAAAGCTCGGAATTGGCGCCACACATCATGATCGCCGTGCGCACACCGTCGCTCTGCCACCCGATACGGGTGATCGCGGAATGACTTTAGTCGTCTGTGGGAGGGGACGGTGGCGTAACGCCGGTGCTGCGTCTCACGCTGTTCGCTGAGACCGGTGGGGCGATCGCCTCATCCTCCTGCACTTCAATATCCCGGGTCACGGTATCGACCGGTTCAGCTGTCGCCGACGCGATCGTTGCGATCGGGGGTGGGTCGGCGTCTCCAATTGTCGGCGTGGTCAACGCGCTCGCCGCCGCGGCCTCTGACGGCGTGACGGATGTCAGTGGACCAGTCGACGGCGAACCCGCCGACGGCGTTGTGGTCGCCAACTCGATCGGCGAATTGGCAGGCTCCACATGCGCGCTCGCCCACTCCTGCTGCTTGGCGGTCAGTGTGGTTTCGGCCGCGTCATCCTCGTATTTCCATTGCGCGAGATCGAACGCAAACAGCTTCTTCGCCCTTCCGGGTTTCTGCTGCCATTCGAGCAGCCGGTCGCGATACTCCACGAACGTCTGGTCGGTCTGAAAGCTGAACGAGGCAGAGTTCTTCTTCATGTCGCCGAGCTGGTGCGCCGCCCAGTCGGCGGCCTGGGCTGCGCCGTTGACGGGAAGCAGCCTGACCCGGATGTCCGCGTCGCTCTGCAAGGCGTCGACGTGCTGCTTCTCATCGGCTCCCAGTGAACTCCACAGTGCGGCACGGCGGCCCACAGCGATAAGCGCCGCGACGGCGGCACCTTTCAGTTCGCGATCGGATCGCTCGATCACTCGTCTGGAGGCTGAGCTTCCGATGATGGCGGCGATGATGCCTGCGACCACGATGGCGAGGAACGGCAAAATCGAGTTCAAGAAAACGCGTTGGCCTTCCGGCGAGTTGAACCAAGTCACGAAATCATTCCACCAAGCCATGTTTCGCACCCTACGCGCGCAATTTGGATGTGCAAGGGCATGCGCAGAGTGTCACATTGTTGAAAGAAACTCGTTTGTTGCCTCCCTAGCTGAAGCGGAAGCAATCGATCGCGTCGTCGATGCTCCAAAACTCCCCGAGCGGCATCGACGGCCGACCCGCTGAGAACATGCGCTTCGCACGGTAGCGAACCTCGGCATCCTGAGCATTCGGATTCTCGGCGAACGACTCGATATAACCGAGCACCTCGCCCGACCGGCGCGTCACGCGCCACAACTGGTCATGCAGTTGGATCAGCGCGATGCCGAAGCGGTCGACTCGCGCGGGCGTGACGAACGAGGTGGTCGAAACAAAATCGAATGCGGTGGACACAACGAACTCCTGGGTGTGCAGCCGGCCGAACGGTTATGACACCGTCAGGTTAGAGGAGTCCGCCGACATTCGAAAGTATGTTCGTGACGCCTGTGGACTAACTGCCGGTGCCGTCCACTGCGAAGGGCTCGATCGCCTCGATCTCCTCAGCGGTGAGCGGGGGCTTCGCGAGCGTTCCGATGTTGTTCTCGAGTTGGGCGACGCTTGAGGCGCCGATGAGCGCGGACGTGACCTGTGGATGACGCAGCACCCAGGTCAGCGCGAGCTGCGCAAGCGATTCGCCGCGCTCGTTGGCGATGTGGTTGAGGGATTTCGCGCGAGCAAGGTAGTCCTCTGTGATGTTGCTCGAACTCATCCAGCGGCCCTCCGCTGCCCGTGAATCCGTGGGGATGTTGCCGTCCAGATAGCGATCGGTCAGGAGTCCTTGCGCGAGTGGGGAAAAGACAATGCTTCCCATTCCGAGCTTGTCGAGCACGGGGAAGAGCCCGTTCTCGATGTGCCTGTCGAACATGTTGTAGCGAGGCTGATGGATGGTCAGCGGAATGTTGTGCACCGCAAGCGCAGCGGCCGCCGCGAGCGTCTCCTCGGGGCTGTAGTTGGACACGCCAACGTACAGCGCCTTGCCAGAATTCACCGCAGTCGCTAGCGCTCCCATGGTCTCCTCGATCGGCGTCTCCGGGTCGGGGCGGTGCGAATAGAAGATGTCGACGTAGTCGACGCCCATCCGTTCGAGGCTTTGATCGAGGGACGCGAGCAGGTACTTGCGCGAACCCCACTCGCCGAACGGGCCAGGCCACATCTGGTAGCCCGCCTTGGTGGAGAGGATCAATTCGTCGCGGTACGGCGTGAAGTCGCTCGCGTAGATCTGCCCGAAGTTGGACTCTGCCGAACCCGCGGGCGGCCCGTAGTTGTTGGCGAGGTCGAAGTGGTTGACGCCGAGGTCGAACGCGCGGCGGAGGATGGCCCGCTGCGTTTCCAGCGGGCGGTCGCCGCCGAAGTTGTTCCACAAGCCGAGCGAGATGCCGGGCAGCTTCAGACCGCTCTTCCCAACTCGGTGATATTCGATGGAGTCATAGCGCGTATCCGCGGCGTTGTAAGGCATAACTCCAGCGTAGGGCCAGCACTTGCTGGAGTGCGTCCACTCCTCCCCGCGGAGCCAGCCGTCCATTCGTTCCCCAGCTAGGAACGTGGCTGGCGCGTGCAGGTGTGCTTCGGCGAACACTGATGACTGGGAGCCGGGCTGGCGATCCCGGCACGAGCGGCGGCCCGGCTCTGCCAACCCTGACTTCATCGACTTTCGGAGGACCAATGCCAGACATGATCACCCTCACCGGGCTCGTCGCAACAGAACCACGTGTGCTCACCACCCAGGAAGGGCTCGCGATTACGAGTTTTCGACTCGCTTCATCCCAGCGTCGTTTCGACAAGACGCTACAAAAGTGGACGGATGGCGAAACGAACTGGTACACGGTGACGGCATTTCGCCAGCTCGCCACCAACTGCGCGGTATCGATCAAGCGCGGAGA
>DASXNG010000195.1:0-3511 GCA_036495225.1 Galbitalea sp. | reverse complement strand
GGCCGAAAGAATCGACAGCACCTCGCGGCCGGTTCGGGAATCAAGATTGCCGGTTGGCTCGTCAGCGAAGATGAGTTCTGGTTCCGTCGCGAAAGCACGCGCGATGGCAACGCGCTGCTGCTGGCCACCCGAGAGCTGGTGGGGTCGGTGCGCCAACCGGTCCGTAAGTCCCAGAGAATCGATCAACCCATCGACTCGCGCTCGCTCCTGATCCGTGGGACGTCGCGCATCTAGCTCGAAGGGCAGGAAAATGTTGCCGCGAACATCGAGCGTCGGCACCAGGTTAAAGGACTGGAACACGAACCCCATCCGCCGGCGACGAAGCAGAGTCAACTCCGTATCGTTCATCCGGCTGATGTCTGTGCCGCCCAACCAAACCTGTCCCGAGGTCGGCGAATCCAACCCAGCCATGATGTGCATCAGCGTCGACTTACCGGACCCGCTCGGCCCCATGATCGCGGTGAATCGACCCCGTTCAACACCGATCGAGACGCCAGCTAGCGCAGTGACCGCGCTGGCCCCCGCACCATACGATTTCGTTAGGTCGTCGACCCGGGCTACGTAGATTTCATCATTATTCGATACAGACACCGGGCCACACTATGGGTCCACAATCGAAGGCGCGTCCTCCCGAGGGATGACCAACGGCGAGCCTCTACGAATTCTCATGAGCCGTCGAACATGCGCGGGGAATGCTCAGACTTCACTGGCCCATCAGGCCTTCAAATCTCACGCCAGGGCGCGGATCATCATGTACGCCGCCTTCGAAAAGCCTTGAGGTGCCGCTAGACGAAGGGCGAAGTAGTAGCGCCTCTGATCAGCACTTCTTGGTGTACCGACGCGGCCCACTCGTTCCGGTGGAGTTGTCGCTGCGAGGTGGGCGAACGCTAGCGGTGTCGCCCTATGCCGCTCGAGCGGAGACATCGGCGGGGACACTGCGACATCGCACACAAGTCACCCGCGCCACCCCGCAAAACATCGACACCCGCGCATCATGCGCTGCACGCAACTCTCCTGCAAACCGCACAGCTGCCTACGTTTCGCCGGTCACCAAGCTGTTGCCGCGGGGGCCAGTACGTCATACGGTTGAAAAATAGTGGCCAACGACGACCGTCTGTGGCCCAACTATCAAACGTCTGGAGATCCTAGATGCGTAAACATGTCCTCCGAGTTTCCCTGGTAGCGGTCGCGGCCCTCGTCGCGGCGCTCACTGGAGCGGGCGCAGCCAACGCCGCCCCCGCCTCGAAACCTATCCCGAACTCGACACCCGGTTGGCTCGCCCATGCCAAGAACCTCGGCGTCGCCTCCGCGAACGCCCCCGTCGCCGTGCGCGTGTATCTCGCGCCAAACGGGGGCCTCGACGCGCTGAAGGCCGCCGCTGTCGCCGCGTCAAGCAGCCATCATTACCTCACGTCGGCGCAGTACCACGCGCGGTTCGACGCCACGGCGGCAACCGTGAGCGCCGTGCGGGGATGGCTGACCGGTGCAGGCCTCGCTGTCAGTGTGGACGCGAGCCACCGCTACCTGGACGCCTCCGGCACTGTCGGCGCAGCAAACAGGGCGTTCAATGTCTCCATCGCAAAGTTCACGCACGATGGCCTCAGCGTGCAAGCGCCAACGGGTGCGGCGATGGCGCCGGATGCCGTCGCGGCATCGGTCATAGCCGTCTCGGGACTCGACACGACCGTGTCGATCGTCGAACCGCAGACACAGAAGCCGTCGCCACCCACCGCGGGGTTCCGCAACGCGCCGATTTGCTCGCATTGGTATGGCGATCAGAACCCGACAACGCTTCCGACACCGGATGGAACCGTACTTCCCCTGTTCAACGGTGCCGTACTGCCCTACTCCCCGTGCGGTTACACGGGCCCCCAACTGCGCAACGCCTACGAGGCGGGCGCGACGGCTGGCCTTGACGGGCGCGGTGTGACCGTCGCGATCACCGACGCCTACGCCTCCCCCACCGTGGAGGCCGACGCGAACCGCTACGCGACCGATACCGGCGACCAGCCGTTCACGACGGGGCAGTTCTCGCAGAGCCTGCCGCGCGCCTTCACCCAGGTGAATAGCAACAAGTCGCCGAAGCAGTGCGGCGCGACTGGCTGGTACGGCGAGGAGACCCTCGACGTCGAGGCCGTTCATGCCATGGCACCGGCCGCAAACATCCGCTACTACGCGGGTGCAAGCTGCCAGGACTCCGACCTGCTGGCCACGTTCGACCGCATCAACGACGAGGATGTCGCGACCATCGTGACGAACTCGTGGGGCGGCGTGGGCGACGTCGTGAAGCCGGCCCTGCTGCAGGCCTACGAGACCGCGTTCCTTCAAGGTGCAGTCGAAGGCATCAGCTACGCATTCTCGAGCGGTGACGCCGGCGACGAAGCGGCAGCGGTCGGTTCTCCGCAGACCGACTACCCGGCATCCGACCCGTACGTCACCGGCGTCGGCGGCACATCGACCGCGATCACGCCGGCCGGCGTCGTCGGCGAGACGGGCTGGCAGACGACGAAGTACACCATCGCCAGTGGCACCTGGGTGCCTGTTGCGCCATTCCTGTACGGCGGCGGCGGCGGCTACTCGTCGAACATCGCCGAGCCCGACTATCAGGTTACGGCTGGCATCCACAGTCCGAACGGTGGCCGTGCGGTGCCTGACGTATCGATGGACGCAGACCCGACGACCGGCATGCTTGTGGGTCAGACGCAGACCTTCCCGGGTTCCGTGACGTATGACACCTACCGGATCGGCGGAACGAGCCTCGCCTCACCGCTGTTCGCGGGCATGACCGCTCTGAAGATCCAGGCCAGCGGTCACGGACTGGGCCTGCTCAACCCGATGATCTACGCAGACCACTCGGGCTTCCATGACGTTACCGGTGCGGGCATCGATGCAGGCAACATCCGCGTCGACTTCGCGAACGGTGTGGATGCCTCGGGCGGCTACCTCTACTCGGTGCGTTCATTCAATACGGCAAACACCACGCTGACGGTCGGCACCGGCTGGGACAGCGAAACCGGCTGGGGCAGCGCCCGGGCCGGATGGCTCGCCCCCGCGCCGTAAGGCGGGCAGCACCGCGCAGTGATCGGGGTTGGCCGCAGGCTCCCCGAAAACGTCTGAAGCCCTCGCATCGCGGGGGCTTCAGACGTTTGGCGGAACCGGTGGGATTTGAACCCGTTTTCGTTGATTTTACGAGATCGATTTGGTTCTCATTCCGTTGATATTCCGGAGTTTTCAAAGTTCCTCGATCGCGCGAGATCTCATCGGATCAAGTCGAGTTGTTGACCTTTTGTTGATCAAATTGGCGCGTTGAGACGCCGGTAGCTGAACTGACAATGGGCGTTTACTCCCTACCCCATGAATAGTCGGGCTCGTCGGACCACCTTCCGTAGGGCGTAACAGCCAGGTTCTCGTTGTTGTACCGCCGGTCTGAGGTGACTTCTTGCGAGGCCCATTCCGGGCGGCGAATCGACCGGATTGCTCGCGCATTGTCGCCTTCGATCTCGGCGATCCA
>DASXNG010000194.1:0-37332 GCA_036495225.1 Galbitalea sp. | reverse complement strand
GATCGCCACGTTCACGATGCTCGAGTCGAGCATGCTGAGCAGCGGACCGATGAGCAGCGCGTATCTCGCGACGGCTCCAAGGGTCGACTTGGACTTCTGCGGTACGAGCGTTTCGGTCATGAAACTTCTGCCTTCTTCGCCAGGGTGGCGATCCATTGCCGTTCGTTGTCCATCGTCTCGAGTTCGCGTTGCATCGCTATCTTCTGCCATTCCCGTCTCGGCACATCGTCGGTCTCATCGACGAGCCGCGCAACCTGGGCCAGCCTGGCATCGAGCACGGCGGACCTTGCGGCCAGAATGGCTCGGCGGTCCTCGACTGCGAGCTCTGGGAAGAAGCTCAGGCGAACGAGAAACTCCTCGTCGTTGGCGGCTTCGGCCATGGGAAGCGTTCTGAGCAGGTCGGTGAGGCGCTGGCGCCCGGCATCCGTGATTTCGTAGACGTTGCGTGAAGGCTTGCCGTCCTGCGCTTCTACCGTTTTCGTGACGATGCCCTCTGCCTCGAAGCGACGAAGCATCGGGTAGAGCGAGTTGTTGCTGAGCGGCGTGAAGGTCGGTCGCTGCACGCGACGCTTCAACTCGTAGCCGTGAATCGGTCCGGTGCGCAGAATGCTCAGCACGAAGATCTCGAGGACCATGCCGTCTATTGTGACCTAGGTTACGGTGACATAGCAATGGAGTTCGCCGTTGCGGACGCGCGAGTTCTGAGAGACCCTTGCCCCGTGGCCGTCATCAAGGATTCGCGAACTCCCCGGGTCAGCTTCGACCTGCCGCAGGGTTTGATTGAGGGCGACGCTCTCACGCTCGAGGACCACGAAGCCCGCGAGGGTGAACGATTCCCAGCGGTGGATCTCACCGGTCGCGATCTGTCGGGCGCGAACTTTCTGGAGTGCGTGCTTGAGTCGACGACACTCACCGACACCGGGCTCCGCGGCACACGCTTCGTCGACAGTGCGCTTATCGACGCGTTCGCCACCTCCCTGGTTGCAGCACGGTCGAGTTGGCGCGGTTCGCTCATCCAGAACCCGCGTTGGGGTTCCGCCGAGCTCTTCGACTCGGTGCTGGAGAACGTGCAGGTCATCGGGGGCAAGATCGACTTTCTCAACCTTCGCGGCGCAAAGCTCAGCGATGTACTGATCGAAGGTGCGACGATCACCGAACTGGATCTCGGCGGTGTCACCGCGACTCGCCTTGCGATTCGCAATTGCCGCATCGAGACAATCGACTTCACGCGCGCAAACTGCACAGCCGTCGATTTGCGCGAGAGCACGTTCGCCCGCGTCAACGGCATCGAGGGCATGCGCGGCACCATCCTGAGCGAGGTGCAGCTCGCAGACCTGGCGCCGGTGCTTGCGGCCCAGTTGGGTATCGAGATCGCGTAACACGCGTACAGGGCGTCGAGCAGCCGCGTGGCGCAGCCGTCGGCGTCGTCGAGACCTCACTCGCGCTGTAACCCGGCGCTGAAGAACGAAAAGCGGCATGGATGTGCGCGTTCGGCCGGTTCGGGCAGAGATTTAGTAGTTTTCGACGTGATTTCTCCACGTGGAGCGCTCATTGCGTCGAAATCTCCTCCCGAACAACACGAACGCAGGATGAGGCCGTCAAAAAGGCCGAAAATCTCCTGCAGAACGCGCGAAACACCCAAATCATCCTGTTGATCGGCGCACGCTAACTACTGGGGGTCGAGCAGCCGCGCCGCCTACTCCCGCCGCTGCCGCAAGTGTTCCTGGGTCAGTGCATCCATCTCTTCGTCGGTGAGGTCGTCGAACGACTTGGCCTCCCGCTTGTCCACCCTCGACCAGCGGATGAACAGGATGATGAGCACGGGCACGTCGGCGAGCTCCGCGATGAACCACAGCAGGTCGCCGGAGAGCTGCTGGTCGCGCAGTGGACTCGGCCACCACTCCGGATGCGGTCCCGCCACCGCACCGAGACCGTCGAGAACGGTGCCACTCAGGCGGAGCAGGATGCCCGGAATCGCATCAATGACAAGTTCGACGAAGGCGAGCAGAAACTCCACCGTGACAAAAAACGCCGTCCGCAGCGCCGAGTATTCGATGAGTGGCAGTACGAGCAGCAACCCAAGGGTGGGGATGAGGATCGTGACTGCCGCCTGCCCGTACACGCTGGTACGCAAGGCGCCAGACAACGGCGTGAGGAAGATCGAGAAGATGAGAACGGTGATGAGCGGTGCAACCACCGCGTTGCCGAGCAGCTTCATCGGGCGAGACGCCAGCCCGCGATCGAGCCGCGCTACCCCCTTCTCGCCGAGCACGAGCCGCGCCATCCTGACCGGCCGTCCGAGCGACAGTAGGGCGGGAATCGCGAACAACAGGAGCGCTGTGCGCGTGCTGAATGCCCACCGGAGGTCCTGGCTGTAGACGCCGAGGAATCCGAAGTTGACGACGAGGAAGGAACCGATCCCCAGCCCGTAGAACATCAGGGCAGCAGATACCGGCCACGGCTCGCCACGACGCCGAAGCCGAATGAGGCCCCACGCGTACAGGACTGCGAGAACCAGTGCGACGACCGCGGCAACCGGCTCAAAGAACCAACTGCTCAGAAAAACCGGAATCGGTGGCGTGGCCGTGCCCTTCGCTCGAACTGAGGTCGATGCTACCGGCGCTGCCTGCCGTCCGGCCGTGCGCGGGCTGGGAGCGGAAGGCCGACCGACTCCCCCGCAACCCGGGTCAATACCGCCGACCAGGTGCGGAACGGGCGCCACCGTTGCGCAATCTCCTCGATCTGCGCCGTCGTTGCCGGGGCATCGAGACCATAGAAGTGCGCGAGATATTCGGGCAGCCTTGGTTCGCCTCCAACGAGGATGTCTTGCGCTCCGGTCGATCGCAGCAGGATGAGCATCGAATAGGTCGGTCCGATTCCCCGCAAGCGCTGCAGGTGTTCGAGCGCGTCCGCGGGTTCGAGACTGAGCAATTCCGCGGCGTCCAACTGCCCATCGAGCGCGGCACGCGCGACTGCGTGCAGCCGTTCGACCTTGGTCGCCTCGAGACCCTGCGTCTCTCCCAGTTCGAGCAGGCGCTCCGGTGTGGGAAATGCGAACAGCTGTTCCTTGCCCTCACCGAACACGCGTCCGAGCGCAGCGGCAATTCGGTTACGCACGACGATGCCCTGTGCCCGCTGCCGTCGCGCGCTGATGATCGACCACGCAGCAGCCTCGTACGGCGAGTGGAACAGTACGGGCCGAAGCCCCGGGTGCGAGCGTTGCATCGCCCCAAGAACGGGATCTTCTTCGCCGACCGTCGCCCACTGCCTGCCAGAGCCGTCGAGCGAGAGGATGCGACGAACCTGGGCTTCGACGATCACTACCGAAGCATCGCTGTCCAGTTCGCCAATGACCGTGCCGTCTTCGGCCTGGTTCAGCGAAACGAAGGCGTGCGATCGAAAATCGTCTGTGACAAACGCGAGGCGCATCGTGGCGCCGGTCACGGTCGGGCGACCCGTGTTCGGCCCGAATCCGAACCCTGCCGCGGCGGCTAGCGAGAAGGTGCCGTCAGGCACGACGGTGAAAGTTGTCATGATCTCTGCTCCGATTTCGAAATGAGGGTGGTGAGGATGTCGGAAAGCTCGGCTCGCCGGTCTGGGGAGACCCCCGAAAAGAAGACGTCGTTGATCGCACGCACATCCGCCGACGCATCCCGGGATCGTTCGAGGCCGGCCTTGGTCAACGCGAGGGCGATCGCTCGGCCGTCTCCGGCATGTCGGTCTCGCGTGATGAGTCCGCGACGTTCGAGCGCTCGCACAATTTGCGACGTGGTGTTCGCGTCCATCCCCTGCGTGGTCGCGACCTCGACCTGCGTGAGAGGTTCCCAGTTGTGGCGCGCCTGACGGTAGAGGGCCATCAACACGAGGAACTGCGGCACCGTGAGCTCATGCGGCCGGAGTGCTATCCCGGCCTTGGTGCGCCAGGACTGCGCGGCCTTCATGAGGAGGAACCCAAACCCTCCGCCGGTGCTCGTTGCCACTGCATTCCCTCCGATTTAGTACGTACACGTATTTTATACGGCACCACCGACATCACGAAGGAAAACGAGTGAGAGACTGGGAATCCAGATCAAAGGGGATCCCGAATGACCACAACCCAGCCCTCAACCGCACAGCCCACCAGACCGGCAAGCCAACTCGATGCGGCGACCAAGAAATCGCTGGATGACGCCATTAAAGAACTCGCCTCCGGCGAGAAGAACCTGGCGGCGCTCGACGCGAGCGGCCGAGCTGACCTGCTCTCGAGCATCCATTCGTCTGTCGCAGCTGCTGCCAAGCAGTGGGTTGACGCCGCCACGGCGATCAAGGGGCTGGTGTCGGATTCGCAACTCACGGGCGAGGAGTGGATCTCCGGTCCATACCCGGTGCTCATCTCGGCGCTGGTCCTGCGAGATACCATGCTGGCACTGGCGAGCGGCAAGAGCCCGCTCGCGCGCAAGAAGTTCGGTACGGCCCCGGGCGGACGGGTCACGATTCCCGTGCTGCCGGGCTCATCGCACGAAGCGATCCTGCTGCACGGGTTCCGCGGCGAAGTCTGGATGCCACAGGGCGTCACCGCTGACGCCGCGCGCGCCGCGGCCGGTCTTGGGTCCCTTCACCCCAGCGAGACCGGTGGGGTTGGTCTCGTCCTTGGCGCGGGCAACGTGACATCCATCCCTCCGCTCGATGTGCTGTACGAGGTCTTCGCGAACAACCGCGTCGTGATCCTCAAGCTGAACCCTGTGCTGAATGACCTGCTCGACGCGTACTCGGCTGCACTGGGGCCGCTCATCGACGCGGGATTCCTGCGCATCGTGCTCGGTGCAGGCGATGTTGGCGGGTATCTCGCACAGCACCCGGGAATCTCGCACGTGCACATGACGGGAAGCGCCGTCACTCACGACGCGATCGTCTGGGGTCCGGTCGCCGGTCGCGCTGCGCTCAAGGCTGCGAACACACCACTCCTCGCGAAGCCCATCACGAGCGAGCTTGGCGGAGTTTCGCCGATCATCATCGTTCCCGGCAAGTGGTCGAAGGCGGACCTGAAATTCCAGGCGGAGCACGTCGCGACGCAGCGCCTCCACAACGGTGGTTACAACTGCATCGCCGGCCAGCTCGTCGTTCTCTCGCCCGATTGGGCGCAGAAGGACGCGTTCCTCGCCGAGCTGAAGTCCGCGCTCGATCGCGCACCGGTGCGTCCGGCGTGGTATCCGGGCAGTGACGATCGAGTATCGGCTGCGGAGAAGGCATACCCGGACGCAACGCGTCTCGGCGAGGGGACGCGCCTGCTCATCGAGGTCGCCGCCGAGGATGACGCATCGACCATCCAAACCACCGAGTGCTTCTCCCCCGTGCTCGGCGTCATCGAGGTGCCGGGCACCGGCATCGAGTTTCTGAAGGCAGCCGTCGAGACGGCCAACCGTGACCTTCTCGGAACTCTCGGCGCCAACATCCTGATCGATCCGGCCACGAAGAAGTCGCTCGGCGCGGCGTTCATGGAGCAGGTTGCCGAACTCCGTTATGGCACTGTCGCCATCAACACGTGGACAGGCTTCGGCTACCTGACGGCCGCTGCGCCGTGGGGCGGCTTCCCCGGCGCAACACTCGCTGATGTCGAGAGCGGTATCGGTGTCGTGCACAACGCGCTGCTGATCGACTCGCCGGAGCGTTCGGTCGTCTACGGCCCGTTCCGGCCCTTCCCGCGTTCGATCGGTGGCGGCGAGTTCGCGCTGTTCCCGAAGCCACCGTGGTTCGTGACCGCTCGAAGCGCAGCCACAACGGGTCGCCGGCTCGTTGGCTTCGCCTCCAAACCCTCGTGGCTGAAGATGCCCGCCGTGTTTGGTTCCGCGTTCCGGGCGTAATTCTTGGCGATGCCGCCAGTCGGTAGGCTGGCGGCATCGAAAAGCAACTCATTCTCGGCGCCTTCGAGGAATTCACGCCCTCGTTCATCAGCAACGGTTGGCCGCACGAGCGCAGCAACCCGGCCGGGTTCGCGACCCTCGAGTACTGGCAGGAGCTGGCCCGCGAGCTCGATGCCGCGGGCTTCGACTTCCTGTTCTTCGCGGACGCGCTTGGTTACCCGATGCACGATGACACGATTCCGGATGTCGTCGTGCGAGAGGCCGTTCAGTTCCCGGTGCACGACCCGCTCACGATCGTCAGCGGCCTCGCCGCCACGGTCGATCGGCTCGGGTTCGTGGTCACAGCGTCGACGACTTCTGAGCAGCCGTACCTGCTCGCGCGTCGGTTTGCGTCGCTCGACCATCTCACCCGTGGCCGCATCGGCTGGAACGTTGTGACGTCTGACATGCAGACCGCGCTCGTGAAGTTGCTCGGCCTCGGTGAAGTAACGCCACACGACCGTCGCTACGACCGCGCGGACGAGTTCATCGACCTCGTGCTGCAGCTCTGGGAGGGTGGCTGGTCCGACGACCCGTTCGTCGTCGACAAGCAGTCGCACGTTTTCACGGATCCGTCGAAGGTGCACCGCATCACGCACGAGGGCGAGTTCTTCTCACTCGACGGCTTCTTCCCGGTGAGCCCGTCCCCCCAACGCACGCCGACCCTGTTCCAGGCCGGGGCATCCGCGCGCGGCGTGGAGTTTGCGGCGCGGATCGCGGAGTGCGTGTTCATCCAGGAGCGCAACGTCGAGAAGGCCGCGACTCTGGTGCGCACAATCCGCGACGAGGTCGAGAAGCGCGGCCGCACGCGCGACTCGGTCAAAATCATCAACAGCATCTCCGTCGTCGTCGCGGACACGGATGAAGCTGCCGCCGCACTGCGGGCGTCACTCACGGCCGCACCGAGCCGTGATGCGATGGCCGCGCTGTTCCTCGGTTGGAGCGGCGTCAACCTCATGGGCCTGGATGTAGCCACACCCATCGACGGCCTGTCCACCGAGGTCGGCAAGACGACGCTCGGGATGTATCAGAACCAGGGTCTGACCGTCGGTGACGTGCTCGACCGCCTGGCGCAGACCCTTGGAGGCACCAAGGTCACTGGCACCGCTGAACACTGCGCGGCCGAGATCGAACGGATGGCCTCGGAAACTGACGTCGACGGGTTTCTCATCGAGCACACCTACGGCGGTCTTGCAACCTACCGCGAGTTCATCGACGAGGTCATGCCGCTGCTGCGCGAGCGCGGTGTCATCCCTGCTACTCACCGGTCTGGTTCGGTGCGCGAGATGTTGACGGGCACTCCAACGCCGCGCTTGCGAGACGAGCATCCCGGGGCGCGGTTCCGTCGCAACGCCTAGGCTCGAATCCATGGCGGCTGAAGCATCCCCGGGGTCACGATGAAGAAGATCGGGTTCCTCTCCTTCGGACACTGGCAGGATGTTCCAGGCTCGCAGGTTCGCACCGCGGCCGACGCACTGACTCAGTCCATCGAGCTCGCTGTTGCCGCTGAGGAGGTCGGCGCCGATGGCGCGTTCTTCCGCGTACACCACTTCGCGCGGCAACTCGCCTCGCCTTTCCCGCTGCTTGCTGCGATCGGCGCCAGGACGAAGACCATCGAGATCGGCACGGCAGTCATTGACATGCGGTATGAGAACAGCCTCTACATGGCTGAGGATGCCGCGGCCGCCGATCTCATCAGCGGCGGCCGTCTGCAACTCGGCATCAGCCGCGGCTCACCCGAGACCGCGATCCGCGGTTACGAGTCGTTCGGCTACGTGCCATCCGAAGGTGAATCCGACGCCGACCTCGCGCGGCGCCACACCGCGATTTTCCGCGCAGTGATCGACGGCGCCGGTGCTGCGATGTCCAACCCGCAGATGACGGGCGTAGAGCAGCCACTGGCGATCGAGCCGCGCTCCCCTGGGCTGCCCGACCGCATTTGGTGGGGCGCGGGCACCCGCGCGACCGCGGTCTGGACGGCGGAGCAGGGCATGAACCTAATGAGTTCGACGCTTCTGACCGAGGACACCGGTGTGCCATTCGACGAGTTGCAGGCCGAACAGATCACCATGTTTCGTGATGCGTGGAAGGAACAGGGCTGGGAACGCGAGCCGCGCGTGTCCGTGAGCCGCAGCATCCTGCCGATCATCGACGACGAGAGTCGGCACTACTTCGGGCTGCGCGCGCAAGCCGACTCCGAGGACCAAGTCGGGTTCCTCGACGGAGGCATGGCACGGTTTGGCCGCAGCTACGTCGGATCGCCTGACGAACTCGCCGAGCAGTTGGCTCAGGATGCCGCGGTTCTCGCGGCCGACACCATTCTCGTGACCGTGCCGAACCAGCTGGGCGTTGAGTTCAATGCCCGCGTGCTCGAGTCGATCGTGGGAGACATCAAGCCGGCGCTCGGCGACTAGGGCTGGGGTCGACCCAGCCGCCCTAACCGAGCACCGCCTCCAGTTCCGCGAGCGTCATCGATCTCGCGCCAGCGGGTTTCACTGCGTGTTCACGCGCGAGCCGCTGAACAACGGCGTTCAGCGGCGCGTCGAGTCCGTGCTGGCGAGCGATAAGCACGATCTCGCCGTTCAGATAGTCGGTCTCGATCGAGCCGGCGCCGCGCGCGAGCGATTGCCAGGAGGAACCTCCGAGATGCTCGGGGGCGCCGGGCACGCGCTTGATCGTGTAGAGATCGCCACGCCAGTCGGCTTCCTCCATCTCGCTCGCCCACTCGACGCCGGTTTCTCGAAAGATCAACTCTGCCTCGGTGCGCAGCCGCCTGGCAGCGTCGCTGAAATCCTCGTCGGGGCCGAGCATCGCATCCAGACCGTTCGCCAGGTTGCTGAGGAGTTTGTTGTACTTCCAGCGCATGACGTCATCGACGAGGTGGATGCCAAATGTTGCACGAGTCCAGTCGTCCTCGATACTGGAGAGCAAGTTGCGATCCCCGTCATCCGCCTCTAGCCCCACGCGACCGATGATGAAGATTCCACTCTTCGGCCCGATGCGCAGGATCACTTCGCCCGGTGTGAGGTGCACGGCAGGCAACCACACGCACACGCCGAAAACCCGGCGGAACAGCCGCAACGCGAGTCGCTCGGTTTCGACACCGTTCATCGCGATGAGTATCGGCAGGTGCTCCCCCGCAGTGCCGACCGGTTCAGCACCGTCTGCGCCGTCTTGCGTGAACACCGGCTGGTCCACCCACTCGGCGAGGGCTACGGCCGCTTGTTGGGTCTTGACCGCGAGCACGAGCACGTCGTCGGCGAGCAGCTTCACATCCGCAGGACCCGATGCGACAGCAACCGTGAGCCGGACATCCTCACTTGGCGTTCTCAGGCGAATCCCCGTGTTCATGAGCGCAGCGCCGTGGTCACCCCGAGCGATGAAGAGCGGCGGGTGGTCTGGCACATGTTGCGCGAGCCGCGCACCGAGGACTCCCCCGATGGCGCCAGCGCCGACGATTACATATCTCATCCGTTCAAGACTGCCACGGCGGGTGCGCTAGCCTGCAGCGAGTTCGTCCGTCGCGGTGCGACCAGCCTCGGTCGCCCTGGCCAGGAAGTCCGCGATGGTCGCGAGCTGCGCGTCGTCGTAACCCGCGCAGAGCACATCCATCCCCTCGTTCATGCCCGAGTACAGCTTGTACAGTTCACCGGTGCGATCGGGCAGAGCGCGCAGAATCGTCCCCCTGCGATCTGTCGGATCCTGTTCGCGAGCGATCCAGCCGCTCTTCTCCAGCCGATCGATGATGCCCGTGATCGTCGCGGGGTGCAGCCCGGTGCGACGAGACAGACCACCCGGGGTGATGGTTCCGACCTGCGAAATGAAGTCGAAGCAGTCGAGGTCTATGTCCTTCAGGTCGACCCTCGAACTCACCTGCCGATTGAGCAGCGAGATCTGGTTGCTGAGCTCGCGCAGGGTCGCCTTGATCGTGACGGTGGTTCTGCGTCGGTCGCGTTCTGACATGCCAGGTTCCTCTCCCGTCCGACTTTTGTTATGCTCTAGATATATTACGAGTTTCGTATTGTATGAATTCAGAAGGACTAGACATGAGAATAACCGTTTTCGGCGCCAATGGTGGCACCGGCAGACTTCTGGTCGCGCAAGCAGCCGATGCCGGTCACGAGGTGACTGCCGTGACGAGACATCCGGAGTTGTTCCCGGTCGAACATGGCAACCTCACCGTTTTCGCCGGCGACGCCACCGACTTCGATTCCACGCGTGCTGCAATCCAAGGGTCGGATGTCGTGCTCTCGAGCCTCGGCGTGCCATACAGCCGTAAACCGATCAGCATCTACTCGGTCGGCACCGCCAATCTCGTTCGTGCGATGAAGCAAGCAGGGGTCGGTCGGCTGGCCGTGGTCAGCTCCAGTGCCACGGACCCCGCCGTGCGTCACCTCGACAGCGGAGGCGGATTCTTCTTCGAGAAGGTGCTGAAACCGGTGATCGGCAATACCTTCGGCAAGACGCTGTACGACGACATGCTTCGCATGGAGAACCTGGTTCGAGACAGCGACCTCGACTGGACCATCGTGCGCCCGTCGGGCTTGTTCCACACCGACAGCGTCACCGACTATCTCACGGGCGCCGACTTCGTGAAGGGCCAATACACCTCCCGCGCTGACCTCGCAGACTTCCTTCTGCGCCAGGCCTCCGAAACCGAGTTCGTGCGGCGAGCAGCTGCACTCATTACCGTCGACCCACAGCCGACGGTAATGCAACTCATTCGGAAGGAGGCGCTTGCGAAGTAGGGACAGGCTGAAGCCGGAAAATGCGCAACGTACGCCCGGACGACCGCTCGTAACCGCGGTACCCGGGCCACTGCTTCTCGATGTACTCCCACGTCTCGTCGAGCTTGTCCTCCGGGACTCGCGTCGCGCGCACCGCGACCCGCTTGCCCTTGACGGTGACCGCCGCATCGGGGTGCGCGGCGAGATTCATCGTCCAGGCCGGGTGCGTGTCGCGCGCGAAGTTGCTACCGGTGATGAGCATCGTGCCGCCGGGCTCCGGGCAGTACATCAGCGGGCTGTTCCGCTCAACGCCCGACTTCGCGCCAATCGTGTGCAGCACGAGGCTCGGTACGAGGACCCCGCTCAGAGGGAAGCGTCCGCGACTGACGACAGCCCAGCCGCGCTCGAGCGGCGGCATCATCCGCGGTCCGTACTGACGGAAGAATCGCGATCGAGAAAACGAGGCGACTACGGAACGCACGCCTCGGGTCATGGATGCCATCAGAGAAATTATGCGACCGGCGCGAGCCTGAAGATGCGAAGCGTTCGCCCGGACTGGCGCTCGTAGCCCCGATAGCCAGGCCACATTTGCTCCAGGTAGTCCCAGGTTTCGTCGAGCTTGTCGTCTGCGACGCGCGTCGCGTGAACCGCGACGCGCTGTCCCTTGATCGTGACGACCGCATCCGGGTGTGCGGCGAGGTTTGCGGTCCACGCAGGATGAGTCTCCTGCGCCCAGTTGCTGCCGGTGATGAGCATCGTGCCACCGGGTTCCACGCAGTACATCAGCGGGCTCACCCGTTCAACGCCCGACTTCGCGCCGATGGTGTGCAGCACGAGGCTCGGCACAATCACGCCGGTAAGGGGTGCTCCGCCGCGAGTGATCCTCGCCCAGCCCCGCTCGAGCCTCGGCATCATTGTCGGGGCCATGCGGCGGAAAATCCGGGAACGGGATGCCGCAGCGATGACCGTGCGGGCAACCCGAGTGAGTGAGGGCATCCCTGATTGTGACCGATGGCGACCTGCTGCGCGAATCAACGCGCGGAATGAAGCTGCCAGGCAGGAGTTGAATACTGATAGTGCGGTCGCGGTTGGCCGTCGGAACGGGGTTGGTCATGGCGTTGGTCGCGCGGTATTCGAAATTCGGAAACCCGGATGTTGTTGAACTCGTCGAAATCCCGACACCGGTTGCTTCGCCGGACGGCCTGGTGGTCGAGGTTCGAGCAGCGGGGATCAACCCGATCGATCTCAAACTCATGGCGGGTCTGCGTCACAGCGGCGAGATAACCGAACCGCGACGCATTGGCAGCGATGCGGCCGGAGTGATCTTTGCTGCGGGCGATGAGGTAACCGGCTGGAAAGTCGGCGACGAGGTGATCGTGCGTCGCGCCCACGGTGCGCTTGCGACGCACGTCGTGGCACATCCAGACCAACTCGACAGGAAGCCGACGAGCCTCAGTTGGGAGCAGGCAGCGGCAATGGGAGTTCCCGTCGGAACCGCGTACCAGGTGCTGATTTCTCTCGGCGTGAAGGAAGGCACCGTGCTGCTGATCCACGCCGGGTCTGGCGCGGTCGGTCAGGCCGCAATCCAATTCGCGAAGGCGTGGGGCGCGACCGTCGTCGCGACGGCGAGCGAGCGCAACCAGGACCGGCTGCGTGAACTCGGCGCCATTCCGGTCGTCTACGGGCCGGGATTGCTCGACCGACTTCGTGCTGCCGCGCCGGAAGGATATGACCTTATCCTCGACGCGGCCGGAACGGATGAGGCGCTCGAGGCGTCTTTCGCGCTTGTCGACGACCGCCAGAAGATCGGCACAGTCGTTGTCGGTGCCCGGGCCGCTTCGCTCGGCATTCGTGCATGGTCGGGAGGGAGCCCCGTGCCGTTGACCCCGCAGGAAGAACGCCTGCGCCATGAAGCGATTGGAGCCGCTTCCAAGCTGATTTCCGAGGGAAAGTTTGAGATTGAAATAGGCGCGCGCTACCCACTGACAGAGGTCGTGGCAGCGCTGGAGGCCAGCAAGTCCGGTGCGATTCGCGGCAAAGTCGTCGTAATCCCGTAGCTGCTGTCGTGGCAGTTAGCTGGCGAGTTTTGTCCATTGGTCGTAGACGGCTTGTTCGTAGCTGCTGCCGCCGAACTCGTTGGGGTAGGTCTTGCGGGTGCGTCCGGATGGGGTGGTCCAGGTGAGAACGCCGCTGCCGTCTGTGACCTGGGTGACGGTCCAGTCGGTTTCGCGCTTGAGCGTGCCACTCTTCGATGTGATCTAGGTCGGATCGGGCCGCCAGTTGAAAGCAGCCCGGGAATCTGCAGATGAGGTCTCGGGCCAGCAAGTAGGTCTTCAAATCTTTCGGCGTCTTGTACAGTTTTCGCCCCACCGACAGGGTCACCCCGGTCTCCGGGTGGGTCAGCACCCGGATAAAACTGGGAGAGTTCAGTTTGGTGAAGATCGCGTGAGCCGTCGGCGACGCCAAATCCACCGACAGGATCGACCGGCCGTTGCGCTGGTCGCCCAACCAGACGTCCCGATCGTCCGCAGCCGCCGCATGGCGCTCGGCGATCGATGGCCCTTGTGCGCTCCGCCAACGCCGCGTTCGCCTTCCGATCCGCGTGCACCACCGCACCGATGGCATCCCGCGAACCATCGGCCGTGCGCAGAGTGGCCGACCGAGCAGGATTCACCAGATCACAAAGCGTTTGCTCGCTGCTATGCTCGCGCCATGCCCGTCACCGCAACGGCTATCGCCGGACTCTTTGTGGTGGAACGCCCCCTCATCGAAGACGCCCGCGGGTTCTTCAGGGAATCGTTCCGTCTCAGTGAAGTCAGTGACGCCGTCGGGCGTGAAGTTTCCTTTCGCCAGAGCAACCATTCGAGGTCAGCTCGAGGCGTGCTTCGAGGATTTCACGCGGAACCATGGGACAAACTCGTCTACATCGTTCGGGGCACAGCACTGTGCGCGGTTGCCGACGTGCGACCAGACAGCCCCACCTTTGGTCTGGCGCTCACTTTTCTTCTTGGGGACGCACCAGGCAATCGCCAGAGGCTCTTCATCAGTAAAGGACTCGCGAATGGCTTCCAGGTGGTCGAAGAAGCCGACTACGTGAACGAGGTCTCAGAGGAGTTCACCCCCGAGAATCGCCTCGGGTACGCATGGAACGACGAGACGCTCGGCGTCGACTGGCCGATCAAGGATCCGATCCTCTCGGCAGCCGACCGAGCGCTGCCCACCCTCGCGATCACGTTCGGCGACCTCACTCCTGCGGTCGGCGGGCAGCTCGAACGCGCCTGAGTGGAGCGGTGATGCGCCACGACAGGGATGCGTACACGCGGTCGAGTTCAAGGCTTGCGTTGTTCTGCCGCGAGTTCACACGCAGCAGCTCCGAGCCAAGAGTCGTGGCGGCGAGCACCAGCCGCGAGTCGATGACTCCGAGCGCCGTGGACAGCGCCGGCCAAAAGTCCGGATCCTCGAATCGAGCGGTCGTCGCCGACTGAATCGTCGGATACTCCGCCTGAACGACGATGGCGCCGGTGGGCCATGATTGTTCGAAGTTCGGCATAGCCAGAATCGCCTCGACCGGAAGCGGCTCAGTGCTGCGCCTGGCGCTGCGGAAATGAATGCTCGAAACCACGTGGTCGTAGGCGACCGTACTTCCGGGAAGAGCGAGAACACGCCGCCATAGCACCCAGTCGCCCTCCTTGTGCACGTCGGTCGGCCACCCTCCGGCGGCCATGAGGGCAACGCGCGTCACGGTGACGCACGGAGCGGGAAGGTAGTTGCGCTCCGCTAAATACTGGGCAGCAACGGGATCGGTAAGGTCAAAGTGCAGCGGCACCAGCTGGCCCTTTGGCGCGCACCAGAGCGACCGCGAATACGCCAGCGAGTGTCCGGCATCAAGAAGGCGGCCGAGCCGCAGCAGGTGCGACGGTCCCCAAAGGTCATCGTCACTCATGAAGGCGATGTAGTCGCCGCGCGCAGCCGCGAGCGCCGCCTTGCGGTGCTGGTACCCAAAACCGTCACCCTTTGGTCTGTCGATAAATCGGAGGCGCGTGTCTGTGTAGCTTGCGATGATTGCGCGGGTCGAGTCGTCACATCCGTCCCCGACGATGATCAGTTCGAACTCCCCATCACGCTGCGAGAGCACGGAATCGATCGCCAAGGCGAGCGTCGCCGCGGCGGCATGGGTTGGCAGCAGCACGGTCCAGCGCATTATGTTGACCTTGGGGCTTTCGTCGACGAGGGCACCGGCGGCATGGCACAACGATACTGAAGCGCGTGACGCCCCACATCATCCGAAGACGGAGCAACCGATGAGCATTATTGGAACCTGGGACACGACAGTGAAGTCGCCCGTCGGCGACCAGGCCATTGTTTTCGAGTTCAGCGACCAACAGACAGGCGTCGCTCAGCACGCAATGGGGTCTTTCCCACTCGAGAACGTGCAGACCAGCGGGGACACGTCGACGTTTGAGGCCGCGATCACCTCCCCGATGAAGCTCAGCCTCAGCTGCTCCGTGACAGTTGACGGCGACGACCTGACCGGAAGCGCGAGCGCCGGTGCCTTTGGAACATTCGCGATCACCGGACACCGCCGAGTCGTCTAGTCCCAAGCGCGCTGGGTGCGTGGCTATGAACGTGAAAGGGCTATGAACTCCGTGTAGTGCGCGTTGTTGCCTCGACAGGTCTGGAACAGCATGGCGTAGCCTCGTGGAACCTGGCTGGTATTTGCGACATATGCGTTGAGGACCGCAACGACACCGATCACCCGATAGGTGCCGGCATCGAGACCAGTCAGTCGCACTGACGCGCCCTTCGTTGTCGGGAAGGAGGCGCCGCCGCAGCCCCACTTCTCACCGACGATGCGCACTCCGTAGTGCGCGGTCATGTCGACCCCTCCGCGACACGCGTTCACCTGGGTCTGGAAGCCCGTCGTCCACACCTGGACGGTGTGCGCGGTCGGCTGACGCGTGGTCCTCGGGGCGGTGGCCGCGGCAGGGTTCACGACGGCTCGCTGCACGGAGGGATGCTGCACGGAGGGGTGCGCGGTGGAGGGCGCCTTTACTCCAGCGCTGGGTGTGGGCGTCGCCGTTGGCGCGAGCGGCGAGGACGGGACGGCCTCCATCACTCGTGTCGTGCCGGCAGAACTCGGACCGGATGCTTCGGTCAATGCCGCTCCGGCGGAGCCCGCCAACGCGGCGATCGCTAACGCCCCGGCCGATAGCAGTACGACAGTCCTCGCCTTGCGCACCACAAGTACCCCCGAAAGGTCGCAGCCCGATGCAACCGTCTACTTCGAGCCTTCGTCGCGAACGGCGCTGGCACCAGCATCCGTTCGGGTGAAAAGAGATTTCACCCGAAACGCGTTAGAGCGGATGTTTACGGGAGCGGTGTGCAGTGCTCCGACGTCGGTCCAACGCGCAATAGTGGATGGATGGCGATCATCGTTCGCAGCGTGAGCGAGGCCGAGTTTCCGGCTCTGGAGGCCCTGTTTGGTCGAGGTGGCGCATCCAATGGCTGCTGGTGCATGTACTGGCGCCTCGGCGCCGAATATCACAAGCGTGACAGGCAGCTTAATCACGATGCACTGCGACAGCGCTTCGCTACCAAGCCTTCCCCCGGTTTGATGGCGTTTGAAACCGAAACCGAGACCGCGATCGGATGGCTTCAGCTCACCCCGCGCGCGGAACTCGACTGGCTCAATTCCGTGAAGTTTCTCGCTCCGGTCGACGCTCTGGAAGTCTGGTCGATCTCCTGCCTCTACGTCACTGCGCGGCACCGTTCGAGCGGCGTTGCCACCGAACTGATCGAGGCGGCTGTGCGCACCACGCGCTCCGCAGGAGTGCCAGCGGTCGAGGCCTATCCGATTGACGTCTCTGCGCCCGGTGCGACGCACAACGCCTTCACCGGCTACGCATCCACATTCTTCGACGCTGGATTCACCGAGCTCGCGCGCCGACGGCCGGACCGTCCGATCGTTCGATACACCTTCACAAACTGATCCAGGACGAGCGCGGCACTAGCCGGCAGCAGAAGCGTCGTTCAGACCGAACCACTCGTTCGCTGACACCCGCATCGCCTCGGTCAAGACTGTGAACTCTACCGGCGTTCCGCCGTGGCCAAGGATCGTCTGTTCGAGATAGTCACGCAGCAGCCACACGTCACCGGGACGGGACTCTGGAGTGACCTCCAGCGTCTCCTCGAGCTGGCGCTCGGTGAAGTGGAGGTCGGCCTGCACTTCGGCAGGCGTCAGGCCAGCCAATTCGAAATTCGCATAGAGCTCGCGGCTCGTGTGTTCGATCTGGGCTTCGTTCAAAGACATCCGTACTCCAAGAATGGGAGTGACGTCGGGTTGCGGCTGCTGGTGCCGCGGCATTCACGCTCCTATTCTTACCCACGCTAGTCGACCGTCGGCGACTGTTCAGAATTGTGAACTCGTGCGTGGTGGCGAGCGTCGGGCTCCAGGCGAAGGTAGATCTTCGTCCAGACGCGTTCGTATTCCACCGGTCCGATCTGTCCCTCCGCGCGCCTGCGGTCGAGTTGTTCCAACTCGACGACACAGCTCTCGAGCAAACCGACGTCGCCCTCGACGTGCGTCGTGCCGCCCACCAGGATCGTCGCGACGTTGAGGTTGTGGATTCCCCGCCGCAGGCGTTTGGTGGCGTGCGCGCCGAGCATCAGTCCGGCAAGGTAGACCACCGCGATGAACAGCGGAGCCTGCCAGCCCTGCCACGCCGAGCCGACAATAACGTCGGCCACGATCGCCGCCAGGGCACCCCACACTCTCCACTGGCGAAACTGTTGGAGGCGTCGGCGCTCGATGGAATCGGTGCCGGGCGGATAGACCTCCAGTCGGTGGTGGGTAAAGCCCGATCGCCGGGCTGAGGCGGGGTCCGAAATCTCCAGGCTCCCCCAATCCCCCGTGTACCTTCCTGCTATCGCTCCGCTTCTCACTGTGCTCATGTCGTCGCCTACCTTCCACATATCGTGGGCGGGAAGTCATCGAGCTCGTGCTCGACCCGTTCGTTGGACAGTCGCTCCGGATGACGCGAGCGACTCTGCACATCGCGCAGCACTGTGACACCGATGCAGGGAATCGCGAGCAGATCGCCCGCCCGCAGGTCGCTCGGCAGTTCTGGCGCGAAATGAACCGGCGTGTGCGCCGAGACCGAATAGATCGTGGTACCCATCGCGTGCGCTGAGGATGCGCGACCGATCATTCGAGTCTCAGAATCGATCGCGGCGCAACCGTCGAGCTCTCCGTCGATCCAGACCTTCAGTCCGCCGTTCACGACTTCGGCCGAGAGGACTCGCACGACGACCACGGACGCTAACGCGGTCTGCGATGGTCGACCGTTCGTGCCTGGTACGACTGCGGCCGCCGTGTGTACGCACGGTGTCCCGCACCACTGCACCAGGGTGACCATCGACAGGCCCGCGACGGTGACGTCATCGGGAGTCGCGGAGGTGTACTCGGGCCACCTGTCTCGCGAGAGCGGATCGGCGAGGCTACGACGAAGCGACGGGAGTATGTGGGTGAGCGTCATGAGACGCCCCCGGGACAGCAACTGTTATTCACGAATTCTGTTCTACGCCGACCGGCGCAGCACTTCGCCGTTCCTAACGAGGTCTGCACGGCTTCGACCGGAAAACTAACGAGACTCTTGCACCGCTAGTCTTCGCTGCCATCCGGCACGAACCGATAACCCATTCCGAGCACTGTGACGAGATACCGAGGTTCGGATGGCACGGGCTCAAGTTTCTTGCGCAGTTGCGCGAAATAGAGACGCAGGTATCCGGTGTCTTTGGTGTGGTGTGGACCCCAGATCTGACTCAGCAGCGACTCTCGTGTCACGAGCCTGCCCGGGTTGTGTATCAAGAGTTCGAGGATGCGCCACTCGGTCGGGGTCAGCCTGACGTTCTCCGACTTCTTGCCCGCCTTGCGGACCACTTGCTTTGCCGAAAAGTCAACGCTGACCGCCCCGAATGTGACAACTGGTTCATCGTCCGGGGACACGACGCGTCTGGTGAGCGCACGGATGCGAGCAAGGATTTCGTCGATCGCAAACGGCTTCGTCACATAGTCGTCGGCTCCCGCATCGAGCGCATCGACCTTGTCCGAGGCATCCGTTCGTCCGGAGACGACGAGAATCGGCACCTGCGTCCAACCGCGCAGCCCCTGGATAACCTCTACCCCGTCGAGCCTCGGCATTCCGAGGTCGAGCATGACGAGGTCGGGGTGATGCGCTGCTGCCATGTCCAGCGCTTGTGCGCCGTCGTCTGCGGTGACGATGTCGTATCCGCGGGCCCGGAGCGTCACCTTGAGGGCACGGAGGATCTGCGGGTCATCGTCTGCGATCAGGATCTTCATTGAGGGTCATCCCCTGTCGTCGTTACGGATAGCTGGCAAGGAGATGACCATGGATAGCCCACCACCCGGTGTCTCTTCGGCCTGCAGCGTGCCGCCCATGCCCTCGGTGAATCCCTTCGACAACGCGAGGCCGAGACCCAGGCCCGTGAGGTTGTCCGTGTCTCCGAGTCTCTGGAAAGGCACAAAAATGTCGCGCCGCCGCTCCTCTTCGACCCCCGGACCTTTGTCTGCGACGCGGATCTCGACATTTCCCGCGAAGGTGCTCGCCGAGATGCGCACCGATTGTTCTGCGGGGGAAAAGCGTCGCGCATTCTCGAGGAGGTTCACGATGACCCGTTGCAGCAGACCCGGGTCGGCAACGACGGGCGGTAGGTCAGTCGGGAGGTCGAGTTCTACGTCCGCCGGGCCAAGGCCCAACTCGTCCAGAGCAGGCAGAACGACTTCTGCGACATCCACCGGATGTGTCGACACGGCCAGCGCACCGGCCTGGAGGCGGGTCACATCCAGCAGATTGGTGACGAGCGCAGACAGAGAATCCAGGCTCTCCTCCGCGGTTGCGAGGAGCTCGTCGCGGTCGGCATCCGACCACACGATTCCGGGAGACCGTAGTCCCGTGACCGCTGCTGTCGCTGCGGCCAGCGGACGCCGCAGGTCGTGTCCGACGGCTGCGAGAAGCGCGCTGCGAACACGGTCGACTTCCGCGAGCGGTCCAACCTCCTGGGCGGTCGCCGAGAGTTCACGATACTCAAGGGCCGCATCGATCTGGGCGGCAATGACGCTCAGAAGTCGACGTTCCGACGCCTGCAGGTCAGCTCCGTAGAGTTCGAGCGTGCCGCGCTCCCCCGTCGGAATCGTGGTGACGCGATCGTCCGGGCTCGCCTCACCCTCAGACAAAATGACCTCGCCCTTTGAGACCAGTCGCACGCTCTTCAGGGAGAAAGCCTCACGGGTACGGGCAAGGATCGCCTGAAGTGCGTCCTGCCCGCGGAAGACGCTTCCCGCGATCGTCGCCAGCAGCTCAGATTCGGCCTGCGCACGTTGCGCTGCTCGCGACCGACGGGCGGCCTGGTCGACGACGTAGCTCACAAGCATCGCGTTCAACACGTACAGCACGAGCGTGAGGAAATGCGCCGGAACCGCAATCGTGAGGCTGAAATACGGTTCGACGAAGACGTAATCCAGAGTCAGCCCCGACAGCACCGCGGCAAAAAGTGCGGGCCAGATTCCACCGATCAGAGCAACCGCCACAACGAGCAGCTGGAACGCCAGCACGTCGGCCGTGATGGAGTCCGTACTCCGGAAGGTGAGCAGGATTGCCGTCACAATCGGTCCACCGATGAGGGCGACGATCAGACCGATAATGCGTCGTTTCGGCGTGAGTGAACCACCGATTCGCGGCAGCGCAAAGCGTCCACCGGCTGCCGAGTGGTTGACGATGTGGACATCGATCGCACCGGACTCGCGGATGACGGTAGCCGCAGTTCCCGGGCCGGTGAGCGCCGCCGAAATCCGGCTGCGCCGGCTGACACCGATCACCAACTGCGTCGCGTTCAGCCCCTTGGCGAAATCAACGAGCGCTCGAGGGATGTCGTCGCCAACCACCTGGTGATAGGTGCCACCCAGTTTCTCGGTGAGGGCCCGCTGAGCGGACAAGGCACCGGGATTGCTCTCGCTGAGGCCATCCTGACTGGTGATGTGAACCGCGATGAGTTCGCCACCTGCGGAACGAGCCGCAATTCTCGCCCCGCGTCTCACCAGCGTCTCCCCCTCGGGGCCGCCGGTGAGAGCGACGACTACTCGCTCGCGAGCCTCCCATTTGCTGTCGATGCCGTGCTCGACGCGATAGGCCTTGAGAGCGGTATCGACTTCGTCGGCCAGCCACAACAAGGCGAGCTCGCGGAGCGCGGTGAGGTTGCCAAGTCGAAAGTAGTTTGACAGGGCGGCATCGATCCTGCTCGCCGGATAGACGTGTCCCTCTGCGAGCCGGTCGCGCAGAGATTGTGGCGCCAAGTCGACAACCTCTATCTGGTCGGCTTTGCGAAGAACCTCGTCCGGGACTGTTTCGCGCTGCGGCGCTCCCGTGATCTGCTCGACCACATCCCTCAGGGACTCGATGTGCTGGACGTTCACCGTCGACATGACGTCGATGCCGGCATCCAGCAGGGATTGCACGTCCTGCCACCGCTTCTCGTGCTGCGAGCCGGGAGCGTTGGTGTGTGCGAGTTCGTCGACGAGCGCGATATCCGGGTGACGCGCGATCACGGCGTCGAGGTCCATCTCCGACAGCTCGACGCCGCGGTGGGTCACCACCCGGCGCGGAATCACTTCGAGCCCCTCGAGAAGCGCGGCTGTCGCCGTGCGGCCGTGGGTTTCCACGACCGCGACGACGACATCCTTGCCCTCGTGTTTCAGGCGGGCACCCTCCTCGAGCATCGCGAAGGTCTTGCCCACTCCTGGGGCGGCCCCGAGGAGCACGCGAAGCCGCCCCTGCCTCATGCCGGTCAGCCCTTCAGCTTCGAGAGCGCGATGTTGAGCTCGAGCACGTTGACCGTCGGGTCGCCGATGTAGCCGAGCTCGCGTCCGACCACGAACGAATCGACGAGCTTCGTGACCTCATCCACCGGCAGGTGGCGGGCAGCCGCGACCCGGTTAATCTGCTCGCGCGCATACGCCGGGCTGATGTCAGGGTCGAGGCCGGATCCGGATGCCGTCAGCGCGTCCGGCGGGATTGACGATGGATCGACGTTGTCGCTCTTGGCGATGGCCGCCTTACGATCCTCGATCGCCTTGATCAGGGTTGGGCTTTCCGTCCCCTGGTTGCTTCCGCTCGATGCGCCCGCGTCGTAGCCATTACCGGCGGCCGATGGCCGCGACTGGAACCACTGGGGAAGGGCGTTCCCCTTCTTGTCGGTGAAGCTCTGGCCGATCAGCGACGAGCCGACGACCTTGCCGTCGACCTTCAGCTGCGAACCGTTCGCCTGGGAGGGTGCGAGGAGGCCGACCGCGGTGATCACGAGAGGATAGGCGATTCCCAACACAACGGTGAAGACGATCATCGTGCGAATTGCGACCCAGTATTGCCTGGTAGTGCCGCGTACTGAACTCATTGTTCGTAGTCCGTTTCTTATTCTTGTGATGTGTCTGGCTGCGCTGGCTAGAAGCCCGGAATCAGCGAGATGATGAGGTCGATCAGCTTGATGCCGATGAACGGTGCGATGAGCCCACCAACTCCGTAAATCCACAGATTGCGTCCGAGGATCTTCGACACGGTCGTCGGCCGGTACCGCACTCCTCGAAGGGAGAGCGGAATCAGGGCGATGATGATGAGCGCATTGAAGATCACGGCAGACAGGATCGCCGAGGCCGGCGAGTGCAGCTGCATGAAGTTCAGGGCTTTGAGACCCGGGTAACTCGCGACGAACATCGCGGGGATGATGGCGAAGTACTTTGCGACGTCGTTCGCGATGGAGAACGTCGTCAGAGCGCCACGGGTGATCAGCAATTGCTTGCCGATTCCCACGATGTCAATCAACTTGGTCGGGTCGGAGTCGAGGTCGACCATGTTGCCGGCCTCCTTCGCAGCGGACGTTCCGGTGTTCATCGCGACGCCGACATCCGCTTGCGCCAGCGCAGGGGCGTCGTTGGTTCCGTCGCCCGTCATGGCGACCAGGTTGCCGCCTTCCTGTTCCTTCCTGATGAGCGCCATCTTGTCCTCTGGAGTCGCCTCGGCCAGGTAGTCATCGACTCCCGCCTCGCTGGCAATCGCCTTCGCCGTCAACGGGTTGTCGCCCGTGATCATCACGGTGCGGATGCCCATCCTGCGCAGGTCGGCGAACCGAGCGGCGAGGCCGGTCTTCACGACGTCTTTCAGATAGACGACGCCGAGCAGTTGGCCCTTGCCCGCGGTGTCGCGCCGAGCGACAACGAGAGGCGTGCCGCCTGCTTCCGCAATGCGCGACACGAGCTTGTCGATTTCGTCGCGCGTCTTCTGCGGAAGTGTGCCCGTTTCCTCAACCCAGGCGATGACCATCGAGCCTGCGCCCTTGCGCACCTGGCTGCCATCGGCATAGTCGATACCGCTCATGCGTGTCTGCGCCGTGAACGGTACAGACACACTGCCCGCTGCGGCCTCCGGGATAGCGACGCCTTGCGCGACGGCGAGATCCAGGATGGACTTGCCCTCCGGTGTCGGGTCGCTGATGGATGAAGCACTTGCAGCCTCGGCGAGCACTTTCTGGGCAATTCCGGTCAGCGGGTTGAACTCCGCTGCCTGACGGTTGCCGTAGGTGATCGTTCCAGTCTTGTCGAGCAGCAGCGTCGTGACGTCGCCGGCGGCCTCGACCGCGCGACCTGACATCGCAAGCACGTTGTGCTGGACGAGTCGGTCCATTCCCGCGATGCCGATCGCCGACAGCAGCGCGCCGATCGTGGTCGGGATGAGACACACGAGCAGTGCCACAAGCACGGGCACGCTCTGTGCGGCGTTCGAGTAGCTGGCGATCGGGTTGATGATGAGAACGACGACCACGAAGATGATCGTGAGGCTCGCGAGCAGGATGTTGAGCGCGATCTCATTCGGCGTCTTCTGGCGTGAAGCGCCCTCGACGAGCTTGATCATCCGATCGACGAAGGTCTCACCAGGCTTGCTGGTGATCCGCACGACGATGCGGTCGGAGAGCACACGCGTGCCGCCGGTGACCGCGCTGCGGTCACCACCCGATTCACGAACGACCGGAGCGGATTCGCCCGTGATGGCCGACTCATCGACTGACGCGATGCCCCAGATGATGTCGCCGTCGCCTGGAATCAATTGCCCCGCCGTCACGACGACCGTGTCACCGAGCGCCAGGTCAGCCGAGGCGATCTCGTCGAACTCCACGTGCTCCGCGCCCGGGTCGGCAGCCTCGTCATAAGCAACGACACGCTGCGCGACGGTGCTGGTGCGGCTGTCCCGCAGGCTCTTCGCCTGCGCCTTGCCGCGACCCTCCGCGACCGCCTCCGCCATATTGGCGAACAGGACTGTGAGCCAGAGCCACACCGTGATCGACCAAATGAAGGCAAGCGACGTCGGCGACGCCGTGGTCTGCGCCGAGCTGCCGAGGAACGGCTGCGCGATGGCCAGCACCGTGGTGAGCGCCGCACCGATTTCGACGACGAACATGACCGGGTTGTGCCACATGAAGCGCGGATCGAGTTTCTTCAGCGCCCCAGGCACGCTCGCAATCAGCTGCCTTCCGCTAAAAGCCGATGGAGCTTTGCGTTGACCGGGAAGCGGGCTTCCGGTCTTGTTGATGAGTGTTGATGACATGGTCTTACTTGAGTCCTTCTGCTAGAGGACCTAGCGCTAGAACGGGGAGATACGTGAGGGCGGAGACGATGATGATCGTTCCGATGAGCAGGCCGATGAACTGCGGGCGGTGCGTAGGCAACGTTCCGGCCGTCACAGGAACCTTGTCCTGTGCGGCGAACGACCCAGCGAGCGCAAGGATGAACACCATTGGCAGGAAGCGACCGAGAAGCATCGCGACGCCGAGTGCGGTGTCGAACCACGGCGTACTCGCCGTAAGCCCCGCAAACGCCGAACCGTTGTTGTTGCCGGCGGAGGTAAACGCGTACAAGACCTCCGAATAGCCGTGCAACCCCGGATTATCCATCGAAGTGCCCGTGACGGATGCCTCTACCGCGGGTATCGCGAAGCTGAGCGCCGTGCCAATCAGCACGATCGTTGGCGTGATCAGGATGTAGATGCTCGCCAGCTTGATCTCGCGTGCACCCAACTTCTTGCCCAGGTATTCAGGCGTGCGTCCGACCATGAGGCCGGCAACGAAGACGGCAACGATGGCGACGGCGAGGATTCCGTAGAGCCCGGAGCCAACGCCACCAGGCGCGACCTCTCCAAGCATCATGTTCAGCATGAGTAGCCCCCCGCCCAGTGACGTGTAGCTGTCGTGCATGGAGTTGACGGCACCGGTCGAGGTCAGCGTCGAGGATGTGCCGAACAGCGTCGATCCGACGATGCCGAAGCGAACCTCCTTGCCTTCCATGGCTCCGCCGGCCAGCTGGCTAGCGGTGCCAGAGCCGACGCTCTCAAGCCAGGTGAGCAGCGCGGCGGAAACGATCCAGAAGAACCCCATCACCGACAGGACAGCGTAGCCCTGGCGGTTATCGTTCACCATGCGACCGAACGTGCGCGCGAGAGCGAACGGGATCGCAAGCATCAGGATGATCTCGAACAGGCTGGTCCAGGGCAAAGGGTTCTCGAACGGGTGCGCGCTGTTCGCGTTGAAGAAGCCACCACCGTTGGTTCCGATCTCCTTGATCGCTTCCTGTGAAGCGACAGGGCCGCCGGGGATGACCGCGCTTCCGCCGGTGATCGTCGTGAAGTGCTCGAACGGATTGAAGTTCTGAATCACACCGGAGACGATCAGAATGATGGCGGCCACAACCGACAGCGGGAGCAGGATGCGCACCGTACCGCGGGTCAGGTCGACCCAGAAGTTACCGATCGTGAGCGTCTTGCGACGGGACAGCCCTCGAACCAGCGCGATGGCGACGGCGATGCCGACCGCAGCAGACGCAAAGTTCTGCACGGCGAGGCCCGCGATCTGGACGACGTATCCCATCGTCAGCTCCGGAGAGTACGACTGCCAGTTCGTGTTCGTGACGAACGAGATCGCGGTGTTCCACGCGAGTCCCTGCTCTACCGGCGGCAAGCCTAGTGAGAGGGGAAGCCACTCCTGGATTCGCTGCACCAGGTACACGAACAGGACGCCGATCAACGAGAAGGCGAGCAGGCTGCGCAGGTAGACGGGCCAACTCTGCTCGGATACCGGGTCTACACCGATGATGCGGTAGAAACCACGCTCGACCTTGAGATTCTTCTGCGTCGTGTAGACGCGGGCCATGTAGTCGCCGAGCGGCCGATAGATCAGGCCAAGGACGACGATCAGGGTCAGTGCCTGAAGAATGAAAAGCCAGGTGTTATTCATCAGAAACGCTCCGGCTTAAGTAGGGCGACGACGAGGTACACGAGCACTCCTACGCCAATCGCGAGGCTCAGGAAAGTGAAGAAGATCACAGCTTCTCGACCCCCCGGGCGACTAGAGCGATGAGCCCAAACAGGGCGATCGCCGCAACAACATAGATAACGTCGAGCAAGGCAACTCCATCCAGATGCGGATAACGGGCCGCCCAATCGGGCACCCGATGTCACGGGGACACAGCGGATTAGTAGACACCATGAGATATGAGCGCGACGGAATGCTCACATACTCCTTACGCGGAATCGCGAAACCCTAACGGTTCCCTTACATCGGTGGGCCGGGACCCTGATTGCGGATGACCCAGCCCGCGACATCCGATGATGAGCCCAGTCGGTCGCGGAGCTGACCGCGTGTGCGAGGGATCCGTAAGTGTTGCGGCGATCCGCGTACCGATGCCGTTAGGAACGGCGCCACTCGCGGCGCGCGGCACGAGAGTGTTGTTATGCAAACCGGTCGTGTGCGCTCGTAGGAGGTGGCGTCGTGTTTCGAGTGAGGAGTACCTTTGCCGATCTCGACTTCTGGCCTGCTGGCACCGCCGTCTCAGAAATAGACATCGAGGTTGCGGGCATTTCGCTGATGCGCCTGGTGGAGGTGTGCGGCACTCCGGCCGTGCACAGCGCGGAGTCCGTGTCTCTCGAGCGTAGCCACGTGCCTTTGGCCGACACTGAGACAGCCGTCCTAGTCGTTCGAGTTGTCGCCGCCGAGCGGCACGCCAGTGGGTTGACCGCGGTCGAATTCGACGCACGCCTGGACAACCTGCGGATCGTGTGGTCAGAAGGCCGAGTGTTTGGTCGCCGTACGGCCGGCCGCCGACGACTCTTCCTGGTTTCCCGTCGTCCGGGCGTCGCCGACCTCGCCTCGACAACCAACGTGAGTGCGATGAGGCTCCCGCTCGACCTGCGCGTCGGTGACCTGGTTGCCTTTCCGAGTCGCAGCATTCCCGCGAATGCGGTTGGCCAGGTGCATCCGCTGACCGGCACGGATGATTGGCGCCCGGAATCCATCCACGGTGCCTTCTCTACATAGTGGCGATGGCCCGGCCGCAAGTAGCCTGAGTGGATGACCGTGACCACTGACGCCCAAACACTGCAGGCCGCCGACCAGCACGATCTCATCAGGGTTCAGGGCGCCAGGGTCAATAACCTCAAGGACGTCAGCATCCAGATCCCCAAGCGCCGGGTTTCCGTGTTCACCGGTGTCTCGGGGTCGGGCAAGAGTTCGCTGGTGTTTTCGACGATCGCGGCCGAGTCCCAGCGCATGATCAACGAGACCTACAGCGCGTTCTTGCAGACATTCATGCCGACCCAGTCGAGACCGGATGTCGACGTGCTCGACGGTTTGACCACGGCGATCATTGTCGACCAGGAACGCATGGGCGCCAACGTCCGCTCGACCGTTGGTACGGCAACGGATGCGAACGCGATGCTGCGCATTCTTTTCAGCCGGCTGGCCACTCCCAACATCGGCTCACCGCAGGCGTACTCGTTCAACGTCGCATCCGTTTCAGGCGCCGGTGCCGTGACCATGCAGAAGGGCGGCGTAACCGTCAAGGAGCGCAGAAGTTTCTCGATCACTGGCGGCATGTGCCCGCGCTGCGAGGGCATGGGCATCGTCTCGGACATCGACGCGAGCCAGCTCTACGACGCGAGCAAATCGATCTCGGGGGGCGCCATCACCGTGCCGGGCTTCACTGGTGACGGATGGATGGTGCGGATCGTTGCCGGTTCCGGATTCTTCGACCCGGACAAACCCATCCGCGAGTTCAACGAGACCGAACTGCACGATCTGCTGTATCACGAGCCGATCAAAGTGAAGGTCAACGGTGTCAACCTCACCTACGAAGGCCTCGTCACGCGCATCCAGAACTCAATGCTTTCCAAGGATCGAGACGCTCTGCAGCCGCACATCCGCGCCTTCGTCGACAAGGTGGCCACCTTCACCACCTGCCCGGAGTGCGGCGGCAGCAGACTGAGCGAACAGGCACGGTCGTCCAAGATCGACGGCGTCAGCATCGCCGACGCAAGCGCGATGCAGATCAGCGACCTCGCAGAATGGGTGCGTGGAATCAAGGACCCGTCGGTGGGCCCGCTCCTGACGGTGCTGCAGCAGATTCTCGACTCCTTCGACGAGGTTGGCCTCGGTTACCTCTCGCTCAATAGGCCGGCAGGCACGCTGTCCGGCGGAGAGTCGCAGCGCACCAAAATGGTGCGTCACCTCGGTTCGTCGCTGACCGACGTGACCTACATTTTTGATGAACCGACGGTCGGGCTCCATCCGCACGACATCCAGCGGATGAATGAGCTGCTGCTTCGACTGCGCGACAAAGGAAACACCGTGCTCGTCGTGGAGCACAAACCGGAGACGATCGTGATCGCCGATCACATCGTCGACCTCGGTCCTGGCGCGGGCGCCGCGGGAGGAACAGTCTGCTTCGAGGGCACTGTCGAAGGCCTTCGGGGCAGTAACACCATTACCGGTCGTCACTTCGCGGATCGCGCCGAAATCAAGCACGCCGTGCGCAAGCCAACCGGTGCGCTCGAGATTCGAGGGGCGACCGAGCACAACCTGCAGAATGTCGACGTCGACGTGCCGCTCGGCGTTCTGGTCGTCGTGACCGGAGTTTCGGGCTCGGGCAAGAGTTCGCTCATCCACGGGTCAGTGCCTGCGAGCGCCGAGGTCGTCTCGATAGACCAGGGCGCGATCAAGGGATCTCGGCGCAGCAACCCGGCGACCTACACTGGGCTGCTCGACCCGATCAGGACCGCCTTTGCCAAGGCCAATGGCGTCAAGCCCGCGCTATTCAGCGCGAACTCGGACGGCGCGTGCCCGAACTGCAACGGTGCTGGTGTCATCTACACCGACCTCGGAGTCATGGCCAGCATGACCACGGTGTGCGAAGTCTGCGAAGGCAAGCGCTTCGACGCGGCTGTGCTCGAGTACCGTCTCGGCGGTCGCGACATCAGTGAAGTGCTCGGGATGTCTGTGACCGAGGCAGAGCAATTCTTCGGTTCCGGCGACGCTCGTACTCCCCCGGCACACGCCATTCTCCAGCGCCTGGTCGACGTCGGGTTGGGATACCTGACCATCGGACAACCGCTGCCAACCCTGTCCGGTGGTGAACGCCAGCGGCTCAAGCTGGCGACCCACCTCGGCGAGAAAGGTGGCGTGTACGTGCTGGATGAACCGACCGCCGGCCTGCACCTGGCCGACGTCCAGCAGCTGCTCGGTTTGCTCGACCGGCTGGTCGACTCAGGCAAATCGGTCATCGTGATCGAACACCACCAGGCCGTCATGGCGCACGCCGATTGGATCATCGACCTTGGCCCCGGTGCGGGCCATGACGGTGGACGGATCGTGTTCGAGGGCACGCCGACAGATCTGGTCGCGGCCCGGTCGACCGTCACCGGCGAGTATCTGGCGAAGTACGTCGGCGGCTGACTAGAGCTCTTTGGTCAGGCCGCCGTCGATGAGAAAATCGGCGCCGGTGACGTTGCCGGCGCGATCGCTGGCGAGCAACAGGACGAGGTCAGCGACCTCTTTGGGTTCGGTGAATCGGCCGGTGGAGAATCCGCCGCCGCCGTCGATGATGCGGCGACGTGCTTCGTCGAACGAAACACCAAGGCTCTTGGCTACCGTCGCGGCCACGCCGGTCTCGCCGAGCCAGAGCGGAGTTGAAACAGGCCCCGGGCTGATCGTGTTGAAGCGGAGTCCTTGCGGGCCGAACTCCTTGGAGAGCGACTTCGAAAGGTTCCAAACCGCCGCTTTGGTCGCCGAGTAGTCGATGACACCGGGATCCGGCAGGAAGGCGTTGATCGAACCGATCGTGACCACGTTCCCGCCGCCGCGTTCAATCAGGAGCGGAATCGCGGCACGAGTGGTGCGGACGGCAGCCATCAGTGTCAGGTTGAGCGTGGCCTGCCAGTCATCATCCGTGACGTCCAGGAATCCTGTGGTGCGGGGCGTGACCGCACCGACGTTGTTCACGACGATGTCGAGGCCGCCGAAGTGCGAAGAACGGGCAACGAGCTCCGCGGGCGTTTCGGCCTTCGAGAGGTCGATGGCGACCGCGAGTACCTGTCCCGTGTCGGAGAGCGCGACGAGCTCGTCCGTGATCGAGCGCGCCCCGGCGATGACATTCGCGCCCTCGGTCACGAGCGCCCGGGTGATCGCGAGGCCGATCCCTTTGCTCGCGCCCGTGACGAGCGCAACCTTGCCTGCTAGATGAAGGTCCATGGGCACGACGCTACTCGAACCCGTCAGCTTTGAGGCGGCAGGATCGGTCGCGGCGGCAAAGGGCTCGAGTACACGACGCTCGTGGTGACGCTGCCGAGCGCACCGATGCGCCCGCTGACCGATTCGAGATGCTTCATGGATGTCGCGACGACCTTCATGATGAAGCAATCGTCGCCCGTGACGTGGTGGGCTTCTATGACCTCAGGGGTGTCACGGAGGAGCTCGTGCAACGGTTCGTAGATGCTGCTCGGGTAGCGCAGGCGCAGGAATGCCATCACGGCGAATCCGAGGCTTTCTGGGTCGACGGTAGCGCTGTAGCCGCTGATGACTCCCGTATCTTCCAGTCGGCGCACTCGCTCGGTGACGGCGCTATTCGACATGCGCACGCGGCGGCCAAGCTCCGTGATCGTCAGTCTGCCGTCCTCCTGAAGGGCCTCAAGGATCGCCGTATCGACCTTGTCCGGACTGAATGTGAGATTTGCGGCCATGTCGGGATTCTTCCAGAACAATGACGGCAAGGGGTCGAATATGCCGTGATTGGGCTCTGGAATTCACCCGATCGCCTTCATATCCTCGTGGGATGAGACCAACCACCGATGCCCTCGTCGCGCACTTCTCCGCCAAGCTCCAGTTCGAAACCGACCCCTCCGATGTGCACTCGGCGCTCGACGCCGGCGACCGCTTCATCCTCATCGATTCACGCGGGGACTCGTCCTGGCGCCAGGGTCGCATCCGCGGCGCCGTTCACATGCCGACCGCCTGGATCACAGATCGTGCACCGGCGGAGATCCCGCTCGACATGCCGATCGTCACGTACTGCTGGGGACCCGGATGCAACGGCTCGACTCGGGCGGCCCTAGCATTCGCGAAGCTGGGCTACCAGGTCAGGGAGCTGATCGGCGGATACGAGTACTGGGCGCGCGAGGGGTACCCGATCGAGAACGATCGCGGACCGATCGAGCGGCAGACGGACGAGCTGACGGCGCCACTGAACACCATCTCGTGTGACTGCTGATGGGCGCAGTCGGCGCCGCAGCGACTAACGAGGCAACGGCTCGTAGTCAAGCTCTGGAACCGAAATTTGTGTCCGAGTAACTTGGCCAATTAGCCGGACCGCACGATCCGGTCGCCATCCCCGCAGATGGCCGGACAAGAAGGAATAACGGAAATGGCAATGTACTTTGACCCCTTCCGTGATCTGGACCGCTTCACCGCTGGTCTGGTCGGCGGACGACAGGGATTACGCCTGATGCCGATGGATCTCTACAAGGAGAGCGACCACTACATTCTCGACGTCGACCTCCCCGGGGTTGATCCCGGGTCGATCGACATCGACGTTGATGGGCAGTTGCTCACTATTCGTGCGCAACGCACTCTCCGCGGTCAGGAGCGGCAGGAGGGCATGGACTGGCTCAGCCAGGAACGCCCCGCCGGCTCGTTCATGCGCCAACTGACACTTGGCGATGGAATCGACGCCGAAGGCATCAGCGCCAACTATGAGAATGGGGTGCTCAGCATCACAATTCCGGTCAGCGAGCGCGCGAAGCCGCGCAAGATCGAAGTCGGTTCCGCGACAACGAAGCACGAGACGATCGCGGTCGAACAATCGCACTCATCGCAGGCAAGCTGAGCGCTGCGCTGTGGCGGGGCGCCGGTTCTCTCAGGCGCGCCCGCCGCAGTCCCGGAGCAATTCGCATCACGAAAGGACGACGAGGCCATGGCAGAGCGTGATCAACCCCAACGCGGGACCAGTCGACGCCGAGTCGCCATGGTCGCGCCGCCCTGGTACGAGTTGCCACCGACCGGATACGGCGGCACCGAATCTGTCGTTGCGGCCTTGGTTGACCAGTTGAGCGAACGTGGACATGAGGTCACACTGATCGGTTCGGGTCGCCACCGCACCCGCGCGGCGCGGTTTGTCCGAGTGTTTGAGGAGCCGCCATCAGAACGGCTCGGCGACCCCGTGCCGGAAGTGCTGCACGCTGCCAGGGTCGAAGCCGCGCTGCGCGGGCTCGATGTCGACATCGTTCATGACCACAGCCTCGCCGGTCCATTGCTCGCGCGCTCGCGCGCTGTCCCCACCGTTGCGACCATGCATGGTCCAGTTACTGGGGAGCTCGGCGATTACTACGCGTCACTCGGTACGACGCTGGGCGCGATTGCGATTTCCGAACAACAACGCGGTTCGAACCCTGCACTGAACTGGATCGCCACGGTGTACAACGCGATTGACGTTGCCACCTTTCCATTTCAGGAGCACAAGGCCGACTACGTCCTGTGGATCGGTCGATTCTCGTCAGACAAGGGTGCCCACTTCGCGATCGATGCGGCGCGAGAAGCCGGACTGCGCATCGTGCTGGCTGGCAAGTGCAACGAAACTGCCGAACAGGAATATTTCGACAGCGAAATCGCGCCCCGGTTGGGAAAGGAAGTCAACTACGTGGGCGAGGCTGGCGCCAAGGCAAAAAAGAAACTCTTCGCGGGGGCCCGGGCGCTTGCCTTCCCGATCCAGTGGGATGAGCCCTTCGGAATGGTGATGATCGAGGCGATGGCCTGCGGTACGCCCGTTGTCGCTTTCGCGCGCGGAAGCGTTCCAGAGGTCGTCGTCAACGGAAAAACGGGGTTGATCGTCGACGCGGCATCCTTCTCTGCGGCGCTTCGCGACGCAGGCGACCTGAACCCGGCTGATTGCAGACGTCATGTCGAGGCGAACTTCGATCTTCCGGTCATGGCGGCGGGTTACGAGGCGGCCTACAGCGCGATGCTTGATGGCACAGCAGCGCCGGGTTCGGCCACCACCCCAGAGTCGGCCACGACCGATGCGCGAGAAACAGCCGAGACCGCCGTCGCACAATGACCCCGCAGATCAAGACGCCACAAGAACAGGCCGTCGAAACCTTTGCGCTGCCCGGTGTCGAGTCAGTCACCGTCCTGGAGGGTTCATCCTTTTGTCGAAGCGACCGATCGGGCGACATTGACGCCGCAAAGTCTCACGGGCTCTTCGTCAGAGACACCAGGGTCATCTCAACCTGGGAGTTGCGAATGGATGGTGCAAGACTCGAGCCACTCGCTGTGACTGCATCACAGGCGTTTACCGCGACCTTTGTGGCGCGCGGTTCGGTTCGCCCTCCCGGCACCGAACCGAGCGTGGTCGTCGAACGGCGGCGCATGGTTGCCGAGGGGATGCGTGAAGACGTCGTCGTCCGCAACTTTGGCACGGAGACGCTCGGTGCGGTTCTCACCTTGGCCATCGAGAGCGATTTCGCCGACCTGTTCGATGTCAAGGACGGCCGGCATCGCCCCGTCGGGCAAGTGCAATACCACGTCGACGGCGAGAGCCTTGGACTCAGCGTGAGCACGGGCGATCGACGCCGAGGTGTGCGCATACGGGGACACGGCGGCCACGCGTCGGAGCGGGCCCTCAGCTGGCGGGTAATCCTCGCACCGCGCGAAGAATGGCACACCAGCATTGAGGTTTTCCCATCCGACGATGGCGAGGAGTCCGGGATCCAGTTTCCGTTGGACGAGCCGGTCGAGTCATCCGGCCCCTCCCGCCGCCTTCGCGACTGGCGTGCCGTCATGCCTGCGGTGCAGAGCGAGAGCTCCGCGCTTCAGGAGACACTCGAACGCAGCGCGGCGGACCTCGGCTCCCTGCGCATCACCGACCCAGCCCGACCGGACCTCGACGTCGTTGCCGCGGGCGCGCCCTGGTTCATGACGCTCTTCGGCCGCGACGCGTTGTTAACGAGTTGGATGACCCTGCCGTGGGATCCGGGACTCGCTCGCGGTACGTTACACACCCTGGCAAGACTCCAGGGGCGCTCCGTCGACGCGTTGAGTGAGGAGGAACCGGGGCGCATCCTGCACGAAGTACGCCAGGGCATTGATCACTCCCGAGCTCTCGGCGCGAGTTCAATTTATTACGGAAGCGTCGACGCGACACCGCTGTTCGTGATGCTGCTCGGAGAGGCCGCACGCTGGGGTCTACCAGAAACGGATGTCGCGGACCTCCTGCCAGCTGCAGATGCCGCGCTCGAATGGATCATGCGCTACGGCGACCTTGACGGCGATGGCTTTGTCGAGTATCAACGCAAAACCGACAGGGGTCTCGTCAACCAGGGCTGGAAAGACTCAGGCGACGCCATCAACTTCTGCGATGGGCAGCCCGGGCGCGGTCCGATCGCGCTGGCCGAAGTGCAGGCGTATGTCTACGGTGCGTATCGCGCCCGCGCGGGATTAGCCAGCCGAAGCGGTGATGACGCCACAGCCGCCCGATGGGACCAACGCGCCAACACGCTACGGCAGCGGTTTGACGAGACATTCTGGCTGCCAGAACGCGGCTATTACGCCATGGCCCTCGACGGTCACAAACGTCCCGTCGATGCGCTCGCCTCAAACCAGGGGCATTGCCTGTGGGCGGGGATTGTTCCGGATGCCCGCGTTGACAGCGTTGTCGAGCAGCTGCTCTCCCCCGCCATGTTCACCGGATGGGGCGTGCGAACTCTCGCAAGAGACATGGCTGTTTACAATCCTGTCAGCTACCACAACGGCTCAGTGTGGCCGCACGACAACGCGCTACTGGTGCAGGGGCTTGCTCGGTACGGGCGGTGGGATGCGGCGACGCGGGTCGCCGCTGGCCTGCTGCAGGCTGCGCAGAGCTTCGACGGTCGGCTGCCAGAGCTTTTCTGCGGCTTCGACGATGAAGAAATGGCGTACCCGGTTCCGTACCCGACTTCCTGTTCCCCACAGGCTTGGGCTGCTGCGACCCCGATGGCCCTTCTTACGGCGCTTCTGAAACTGGATGTCGCAGACTCTGGCACACTCCTGTTCGAGAACCACCTGCCGTCCCAGTGGGGAGCGCTCAGGCTGTTCGGAGTGCACGCCGGAGGCCAGCGCGTCGATGTCGACACCCGCGGCTAACGTGAATTCATGCGAACACGGAGATAGCGCGTCGATGCCGCGTGGAACAGGATGGAGCCATGTGCGGACGCTTCGCCCTCGACAGCAAGACCGACGAGCTCATCCAGGTTTTCGTCGCAGAGGGCAACAACTTTGAGGACTGGATACCCAAGTACTCGATCGCCCCGACCGATCTAACGCCGATCGTCCGCGAGCGCAAACGGAGCGACACTGGTGTGGTGACTCGCTCGGTGGATGCGGCTGTGTGGGACTTTCATCCGGCCTTCCTCAAGGAGTCGAAGCGCCCCCAGTTCAACGCGCGAATCGAAACGGTCACGACAAATGGACTGTGGAAGGGAGCGTTTGCGTCGTCTCGGTGCATAGTGCCGATGCGAGGCTACTTCGAATGGTCCGAGCTGGAAGAGAACGGCAAGAAGGTCAAGCAGCCGCATTTCCTCCACGGCGAGCCGGGCACGCTCGCTGCCGCCGGAATTTACACCGTGCGAAAGGTGGACGACGAGTGGGTGGTGTCGACCGCGATCATCACCCGCGAGGCGCGCGATGCGTCGGGTGAAGTTCACGACCGGATGCCGGTCTTCCTGACCCCCGCCGAGTACGACGAATGGTTGAGTCCCGAGAAGCTCGGCACTGATGCGGAGCGCGAAGGAATGGTCTCGCTCTTAGAGGACGTCTCGGAGCAAGTCGCATCCACGATCACCACCTACGAGGTAGACCGCAAAGTGAACAACTCGAGGACGGCCGATCCGCTGGATCGTGACCTGATCGAGCCGATCGACGCGTGAAGTGCCGCCCGCTGGGCGACGGAAGTTTCGCTTCCGCCGCCCACTGAATGCGGTTAGTGCAAAGCGGGCACTGCGTTCTGCGCTAGCTGCAGAGCCTGCTGCGGGAACCAGTCTCCGGCGGCCGGATCAACGATTCCGCCCCACTCCGGATCTGTGGTACTTCCCGTGATCCCACGATTGCACTGTCCATCCGACTGTCCAGGCGTTTTCACCCAGAGATAGGCATCGAGCAGTGGGTACGCCGCGACCGGGGCTGCCTGTGGTCGTGCACCAAGACCCGAACCGGGAGGGTTGCACCAGGTCTGGGGGTCCGGATAGTTCGCCGAGGCGGCCGGGGTCCATGGGCCTTTACCGTTGCGACTCGTGTCGAGTACGTAGTGCGCAGTCGGCTGAGTCGAACCGAGGATGCTCGCATACCGCGAGTCGATTCCGGCGGTGTTCAACGTCGGATCCGTCGCAGTCGTGCTCCACTGGCCGTTCGGGTTGAGCGTCACGCCCGTCCAATCGTTCGCCGGCCCGCCGCTCCAGTACATGTCACCGCAGTTGCCCGTGTCCCCAGGCACAACGCTTGTCGTGTAGGCGATGCACTCCGAAACCCAGTTGCCGTACTCCTCGAGGTTGGGCGTGAACTGGTAGTTCGAAACGTCGAGCGAGAAGCCCTGGTCATCCGCAACCCCCGCCTGCTCGAGACGAGTGGTGATGTCTGCGACCGAATGCCAGGCGCTGTGTCCGGCATCAAGGTAGACGAGAGCCTTCGGGTCAGCCTGCTGGATGACCTGTCCTGCGTACTTGATATCGGCGATGCGTCCCGCCGTGATCGCGGCAATGTCTTGGCCCGGATAGGCGGACGGACAGTCGCTCGGCAGGTTGGCCAGTCCGTCCGGCTCCACGATCACGATCACGCGCTGATTCTTGATCAGACCGGCAGCGAATCCGGAAACCCAGGCCTGGTAGGCCGCGTCGCTGCCTGCGCCGCCGGACGAGTACTGCGAGCAGTCCCGACCTGGAACGTTGTAGACAACGAGCGTCGGCACCGTCTTCGTCAGGCTCGACTCAAGCGAAGTCGCCCTGACGCTTCGCTTCACCTGCGCCGGCGTGCCCTTCGTGAACCACGCCGCCTGTGGGGTCGCGACTTCTTTGGCTATGAGGGCGGCGTCTGTGAGGTCTCGGCTGCGGAGCAGCTGCGCGATCTGCGTGAGCGCGCCCGAACTCGGAACCGGAGTGAAGAAATGGGTCCCGGGCGGCAGTGGGCTCGGCGTGCTCGCGACTGCGGGCGCAACGGCGGCGATCTGGGTCAGGCCCACGATCACGGCGGCGGTCGCCAAGGCAACACTGCCTCGACGAAGGAAATTGCGATTCATCTTGCTCCTTTGCTTGATGCACCAATTT
>DASXNG010000193.1:0-8446 GCA_036495225.1 Galbitalea sp. | reverse complement strand
TCAGTGCCACTTCTTCTACGCGGCGGGAATTCTGACCCGGACCTTCGCGTTTGAAGACAGTGATGAATTCCGCACCGGTAGTTGCTCCAGCAGCTTCCGTCGAGACCGTTGTCGACATCCCCGTAGCGCGACGCAATCTTTCTCTCGTCGCTCTGCTGGTGACGATGGTCATGGTCAACCTCGACACATCGATCGTCAACGTCGCACTTCCGCAGCTTTCGCGCGATCTGCGCGTGAGTCCCTCCGATGCTGTGTGGGTTGCGACCGCCTTCCTCCTCGCGCTGGCCTGTTCGATTCCCGCGATGAGCGGACTTGCCGACCAGATTGGTCGCAAACGAATGTTTGTGATCGGCGTTCCGGTGTTCACGCTGGCGTCTCTCGGCTGCGCGCTGTCGCCGTCCCTCGGATGGCTCATCACGGGCCGCGTCGTCCAGGGGATGTCCGCCGCCATGATCTTCGCCGTGACTATTCCGATCTACCGCCGCCTGTTTCCACCCGAGCGTCTCGGCTTCGTGCTTGGGCTCAACGCGATGGTGGTCGCCATCGGGATTTCGGCCGGACCGACACTCGGCGGTCTCATTCTTGACAACCTTTCGTGGCCGTGGCTGTTCCTGATCAATGTGCCGATCGGCGTCATCGCGACCGTCCTTGGGGCCACGTTCATCCCTCACAGGCAGCCCCTGCGTACGAGCTACGACCTGGGGGGAGCGCTCGTCGCGGCGGCCGCGATTGCGAGCTTCCTCGTGGGCATCCATCAGCTGACGGACGCCGGCACCCTGTGGATCGCGGGCATCCTGCTCGTAGTGAGTGCTGCCCTCGTTTTCGCCTTCGTGCAGATCGAGCGTCGGGCAGCGCGGCCCGTCATTCCACCAGACCTCTTCAGCGGAAGGTTCTCGCTCGCCGTCCTGACGGCCTTCTGGTCATTCTTCGGTCAGGGGGTTGCGTTCGTCGCGCTGCCCTTCCTCTTCCAGACCGCGTACCACGCGACGCCCCTGCAATCGGCACTGCTGTTCACGCCGTGGCCAGTGATCATCGTCATCGTCGCGCCTCTGTCCGGACGGCTTGCCGACAGGTACTCCAGCTCTCTCCTCGCGGTGATCGGGCTGAGCATCTTCACCCTCGGGCTGTTATCCCTCGCATTGCTCGGCGGGCACCCACCTGTCTGGCAAGTGTTGGCGTCGACCGCGCTCTGCGGGTTCGGATTTGCGGTGTTCCAGTCGCCCAACAACCGCGACATGATGGCCGCGGCCCCAATGAAGTACGCGAGTTCGGCTGCGGGCATCCTGAACATCAATCGTTCGCTAGCTCAATCGATTGGCGCGGGAGCGGTGAGCATGGCTTTGGTCATCGCCGGGGCCTCGACGGCTTCGCTCGCTTCGCAGGCGCAGGCGGCGAACAGCGTACTGTTCGTCGGCGTCGCAGGTGCAGCCATCTCGGTTGTGATCAGCATCGTGAAGCTGCGGCAGGCACGCCTGCCCTCATAGCGTCAAGAGTTACCACCAGCACCATCGCGGGACGAGTGAAGCGCCCTAGCGACCCGACGAGTACCGCACCTTGCCGGTGAGCTCGGCAATCGGCCCAACGATCGCGGGCCGCGCACCGAGCCACAGCACGATCATGATCACGACCGTGATCGCGAAGATCACGAACCCGATCCAGCTCTCGTCGTCGCGTCCCGCGTACATGTGGTTAAGGTTGCGCAGCGCCCCGGTCGACAAGACCAGGGTTACGTGCACAATCGTGAAGGCGACGAAGTAGACCATCACCACGACATGGGTGACGCGAGCCACCGGCAGTGGAAACACGCGATCGAGACCTCGCAGGCGATACGCGAGTCCTGGCATCATCCGCACGCCCGTCACGATCGCGATCGGGGCCGCAATGAAGATGGTGACGAAGTAGCTGAGCAACTGCAGTGCGTTGTAGTTGTTCCACCCGTCGTTCATTGGCCAGTTCAGCGAGGCGTACTGGATGGCGGTGGAAACGGCGTTCGGAAAGACGTCCCAGTTCACAGGAACGACCCGAGTCCACTGGTCGGTTCCGAAGAGCAGAACGTAGAACAGCAGACCGTTGACAACGAAAAGGATGTCGACGGCGAGGTGCAGCCAGGTGCTGATGCCGATTCGCACGGGCGGGTTGATGGTGCGGATGGGCCCGTGATTTTGGCGAATCCAGAATGCGGGCGGCCGCTTTTTGCTGCGGACCTGCCATCCCGATTTCACGATCAACAACAGGAAGAACGCGTTGAGGGCGTGCTGCCACTGCACCCAGGCGGGGAAGCCGGGCTCGGTCGTCGCAGGAAGGGCTGATTCGCCGGGATAGGTGGTCATGAACGACTCGACAGCTGGCAACCCAGTGAGGTAGCGCGCGACGAGAACGACGATCGCCATGAGAACGAGCGCGAGCGGGATCGCCCAAATCAGCGCCCGCCATCGACTGCGCGGCGCGCGCTCTGCACGCGTCGTGGCGCTCATGCCTGTCGCAATTACAGTTCGATCGAGTCGCCGGGCGTTAGCGGGAAGAACTCGCCGCCGCCCGCCTCTGTCGTCGCCTGAATGCGCGCATTGGCCATACCGTTACCGATCACCGAGTTGATCATCTCGTGCGCCGGGAAACTGCGCTTGGGCCTGGCCTCAAGCACGTAGTCCATGACGTCGCCGATCTTCAGCCATGGTGCGCTCGCCGGCACCGCGAGAACATCGACACCCTGCGGCCCTTGGGTGAACGAGTCGCCGCCGTAGTAGACCTGATCGTTGATCAGCACGCCGACATTGTCGACGATCGGAATGGATGAGTGGATCTCCGCGTGCTTCTCGCCGAAGAACTGCAAGGTGAACGGCTCGACCTCAATCGTGTCTCCGTCCTGGACGATGTGGAAGTCGAAATCGGATGCCGCTGCCGCAACACCTGCAGGCCCGAACAGTTTGACGTCAGGGCTGTGTTCCAGGATGCGGGTCAGGTGCTCAGCGGTCCAGTGATCGGCGTGCTCGTGCGTGACGACGACGGCAACGATGTTGTTCGAATCTGGCAGCGGAACCGTGAAAGAACCCGGGTCTACGACGAGCTTCTTGTCTGCGATTGAGACGACGAAGCAGGCGTGCTCGTACTTGGTGATCTGCATGGATCGAGCCTACGCCCGAGCTCGCGGCGACATACCCCTAGGGGGTATTCTGGTGGGATGATCGAAGACATCAAGAAGCGTGCTCTGCATCGCAGCCGCATCCTGCAGGGACAGCTGCGCGGGCTCGAGAAGATGATCGAGAACGAGGACTACTGCGTCGACATCATCACTCAGTCGCTCGCCGTTCAGAAGTCGCTCCGCAGTCTCAACAAGCTCCTCGTGGAAAACCACCTCAGAACGCACGTGACCGATATGTTCGAAGAGGGCGGCGACGAACGCGAATCCGCCGTCAACGAGCTACTGACCGTCTTTGAACTCACGAACAACAGGGGACAGTGAGCATGCAACCTGAACTTGCCGAACAGCACGATGACCACGCGGCGCACGACCACGCGGCGCACGGTAACGCCGAGCACCAGCACGATGACCACACGGGGCATGACCAACACCAGGGCCACGGCGACCACGTCGCCTACTTCCGACGCCGCTTTTGGGTCTGCCTCGTCCTGACGATCCCGACCCTCGTCTTCAGCACCGGCCTGCAGGACATCCTGCACCTCAGCGGTCCGCGCTTCCCCGGCAGCGAGTGGATCCCAGCAATCTTCGGCCTGGCCATCTTCGTCTATGGCGGCTGGGTCTTCCTCGCTGGCGGGCTCGCCGAGCTTAAGGCCCGCCAGCCCGGGATGATGACGCTCATCTCCCTGGCCATCCTCGTTGCCTTTGGCTACAGCGTTGCGGTCACACTCGGTTTGTCCGGCATGGACTTCTGGTGGGAGCTCGCGACGCTCGTCACGATCATGCTCCTCGGCCATTGGATCGAAATGGCCGCCGTCATGCGAACCGGCGACGCGCTCGGCGAGCTGTCGAAACTGATTCCGGATGTCGCGGACATGGTGCATGGCGAATCGACGCACACCGTGCCGGTGGCGCAACTCGCCGTTGGTGATCTCGTGCTTGTGCGGCCGGGCGCCAGCGTCCCGGTTGATGGCGAAATCGTCGAGGGCCAGTCGGAGGTCAACGAGGCTCTCCTCACTGGAGAAAGTGCTGCTGTGCAGAAGGCTGCCGGAGCGGCGGTGGTCGCAGGAAGCGTCAACGGCTCGGGCGCACTCACCGTTCGCGTGGCGCGGCTGGGTGATGACACCGCGCTCGCTGGTGTCATGCGCCTCGTCGCCGAGGCTCAGGCCAGCAAGTCGCAGGCTCAGGTTCTCGCCGATCGCGCCGCCGGCTGGCTCTTTTACATTGCCGTTGCCTCTGCCGTCATTACCGCACTCGTGTGGGCGCTCATCGATCCCACCGATCCCAACTTCGTGTTAGAGCGAGTGGTCACCGTGCTCGTGATCGCATGTCCGCACGCGCTTGGACTGGCAATTCCTCTCGTCGCCCAAATCTCGACCTCTCTCGGAGCACGCCACGGAATCCTGGTGCGCAGCCGCGCAGCACTCGAAGATGCTCGGCTGGTGAACGTGGTGCTCTTCGACAAGACGGGCACGTTGACCGAGGGCAGGCAGGGAGTCGACCACATTGTGACGGTTGGTTCCGTGCTTGAAGATGAGTTGCTGCAGCTCGCGGCGGCAGTGGAGGCGAGGTCCGAGCATCCGATTGGCTACGCGATCGTTCGGGCGAGCGCCGACCGCAAGCTTCGCAAACTGCGGGTCGCGAAATTCGAGTCGTTCGCTGGACGCGGCGTCGAGGGAACCGTCGACGGGGCGAGCATTATGGTCGCCGCGCCGCGACTGTTGACGGAGCGAGGCATCCAGATGGATCCGGCCCTGGTGCACGCGACCCGGGAGGCCAACTCCGAGGGCATGACCGTGGTCTTCGTGGTCAAGGATGGCGAGGTCTTGGGGCTCATCGCCATTGCGGACGTCATTCGCGCCGAATCTGGGGCAGCTGTTGCCGCTCTCAAGGCGCGTGGCGTGCGTGTCGCGATGCTCACGGGAGACTCGCGCGAAGTCGCGCACTATGTCGCGGGGCGGCTCGGGATCGACGAGGTGTTCGCAGAAGTGCTGCCCGGCCAGAAGTCGGAGGCGGTCGAGCAGTTGCAGGCGGCAGGAGCCCGCGTCGCGATGGTTGGCGACGGAGTCAACGACGCACCGGCGCTCGCACGGGCCGATGTCGGCATCGCGATCGGCGCGGGCACGGACGTCGCAATCGAGTCGGCTGGCATCATCCTCGCCTCGAGCGATCCGAGGGGCGTCGCCGACATCCTGAAGCTGTCGCAGGCGACCTATCGCAAGATGCAGCAGAACCTGATCTGGGGAGCTGGCTACAACATCGTCGCGATTCCGCTCGCAGCTGGCGTGCTGTATGGCGCAGGCATTCTGTTGTCACCCGCGGTGGGCGCCATCCTGATGTCGGTCTCAACCATCGTCGTGGCCCTCAACGCGCAACTCCTGCGTCGCCTCAAGTTCTGACCTCACGCCGCGTAGTGAAACTGAGGCTTTGTTGGCCGGATGAGTCGAATGAAGGCCACGCCGCCAACAAACCCTCAGATTGTTGACCGCGCGCCCCCCGTAACACCGCGTTGTCAACAAAGTGCGGCGGGGACCGTCATAATCGAGGACATGACGACGACGTCCCATCCCAAGCGCCTCGTTGTCGCCATCAATCCCTCGGCCCGCTTCGGGGCGAACAAGGGTGTTGGCGGCATTGTGGTCGACAAGCTGCGCGCCCACGGGCACGAAGTTGTCGACCTGCTCGAGCCCTCGTACGCCGAACTCATCGCGTCGGCCAAGCGTGAGATCGCGGAGAAGCCGGACGGGCTCATCGTGGTCGGCGGCGACGGGATGGTGAACCTCGGCGTCAACCTGGTCGCAGGCACCGGCGTGCCACTCGGACTGATCCCGGCGGGCACCGGGAACGACATGGCTCGGATCCTCGGCATCCCGCACGAAGATCAGGTCGCTGCTCTCGAGGTTCTCATCGAAGCTCTCGAACGACCCGCCCGCGTGATCGACGCCGTGCTCACCACAGAGAGCGACGGCACGCAGCGGTGGCTCGGCTGCATCATGTCCGCGGGTTTCGACGCCTTCGTGAACGAGCGCGCCAACAAGATGGAGTTCCCCAAAGGCAAAAGCCGCTACACGATAGCGATGCTCATGGAACTGCTCACGCTGAAGCCCATCCAGTACAAGGTCACAATGGATGGCACTGTCCTCGAGACCGGCGGCGTGTTGGTGTCGGTCGGCAACGGCGAATCCTTCGGCGGCGGCATGCGCGTTCTGCCCAACGCGGTGCTGGATGACGGCCTGCTCGACGTTCTCGTCGCCCAACCCATGTCGCGCATCTCGCTGCTGCGCATCTTCCCGAAGGTTTTCGAGGGCACTCACGTCACCGATCCGCGAGTCGCGATCTACCGGGCAAAGAAGATCAGGATCGAAGCGGATGGCGTCGTCGCCTACGGCGACGGTGAGCGCTTTGGGCCGCTGCCGATTGACCTCGACGTAAAGCCCGGAGCGTTGCGCGTGTTTGCCCCGCCGGTACCGGTGGCCGCTGCCCCGACGCCTGCGGTCGCTGCGGCCGAGTAATTACCCCCGTGGGCGGTCCGTGTCAACCGCCCGAAATCCTCGTGCGCCGTCGTTAGCGTGAAATTGCGCGCACCGTGGATGTTGCGGCGCCGGGGAGGGGTTTCCAATGTCGACATCGACGTCTTCGTCGACCGGTAGCGAAACAACGCGCAGCCTGGTACCAGCGCGCATGGATCGACTCCCGTGGACGAGGTTCCACTGGATGGTGGTCGTCGGTCTCGGTATCTCCTGGATTCTCGATGGCCTCGAGATCCAGATCGTGAGCAACGCGGGGTTCGCGAAGGAATTCAACATGAACGCCGCCGAGGTCGGCTGGGTCGGGACGGTATATCTGGTCGGCGAAGTCGTCGGCGCACTCTTCTTCGGCCGACTCTCTGACAAGCTCGGTCGCCGCAGACTCTTCATGCTGACCCTGCTGATCTACCTTCTCGGTAGCGGAATTGCCGGCCTGTCGCCAGCGGTCTGGTTCCTGCTGGTGTTCCGCTTCATCGCTGGCCTCGGCATCGGCGGAGAGTATGCGGCCATCAACTCGGCAATTGACGAGCTGATCCCGAAAAAGTACCGCGGCCACGTCGACATCGCGATCAATGGCACCTACTGGGGCGGTGCGGCGCTTGGAGCCGTCGCGAACCTGTTCTTCCTGAATCCGGACAACTTCAGCGAAAACGTCGGGTGGCGCCTCGCCTTCTTCATCGGACCGATCCTCGGAATCATCATCATCTTCCTCAGGCGTCACATCCCCGAGAGCCCGCGGTGGCTGATGACGCATGGTCGCGCGCAAGAAGCAGAGGACACGGTCGACCAGATCGAGGCCGACATCCGTGCGGAGGGGACTGAACTCGAGGATGTCCCGGATGACCAGGCCATCGAGGTGAAGGCCACCGGCAGCATTCCGTTCCGCACGATCGCGAGTGTGCTGTTCCGCAAGTATCCGCGTCGCACCCTCGTCGGCGCGACCATGATGATCACGCAGTCGTTCCTCTATAACGCGATCTTCTTCACCTACGTGCTGGTGCTGGAGAACTTCTACCACGTGCCCCAAAGCCAGACGCCGTACTACTTCTTCCCATTCGCGATCGGCAACCTTCTCGGCCCGCTGATCCTCGGGCCGCTGTTCGACTCGTGGGGCAGGCGCCCAATGATCTTCCTGACGTACGGCATATCTGGCGTTGTACTCGCGATTTCGGCGGCGCTCTTCAGCGCGGGACTGCTGAATGCGACCACCCAGGTGGTGTTCTGGTGCGTGGCGTTCTTCTTCGCCTCGGCGGGAGCATCCAGCGCCTATCTGACCGTCAGCGAGATCTTCCCGCTTGAGCTGCGAAGCCAGGCGATCTCGTACTTCTTTGCGCTCGCCCAGATTTTCGGTGCGATCGGTCCGGCGCTCTACGGAGCGCTGATCGGCGACGGGACCCAAAGGGGCCCGCTCACCTTTGGCTACTACCTAGCGGCAGGAATCATGATTATCGGTGGAGTCGTTGCGCTGATCTTTGGGGTGGCTGCCGAACGGAAAGGTCTCGAGGCAATCACCGAGCCGCTGTCTATCGTGTCGAGCAGCGACAAGAGCTGACGACCGCCCACGGTTTGGCGGGTCTTCGCGACATATGGCATACTCGTAAAGTTGTCGTGACGGCCCCATCGTATAGCGGCCTAGTACGCTGCCCTCTCACGGCGGTAACACCGGTTCGAATCCGGTTGGGGTCACGATTGCCCGGTTGTCAGTTATTTACTGGCATCCGGGCGTTTTTCGTTAATGGATCTGAAAGGCCCTAAAACGGCCAGTGGCAACATTTTGGCAACA